>NZ_BAAGVN010000075.1:0-37911 GCF_054780855.1 Pseudaeromonas pectinilytica | reverse complement strand
CGGGAAAAAAATCGGCCCAGATCCGCGAAATTTTAATCAGCGAGTCAGCTTGGGAAGAAATGACCTGCTTATTCGCACCTTCCATAGTGGTTTGCCGTGCTCCAGGCTGTCGGGGCGTGACTGCCGCCACAGAATGCCTATAATGCCCGCTGGATCACGTTTATCGTCCTATCCCGTTGAAGGAGTCATGATGAAGTTGCATTGGCTGACTGGCCTGTTGGCGGTTGCTTGTTCAATTCCCGCCTGGGCAACCCTGCCGCTCACCCCGTTCGAGCAGGCGCCCACCCAGCCATTGCCCCATTCGGCGACTATCTCCGCTTACTTGCGTACCCTGGATCAAGAGAGCCAGTTTGCTGCCGTTACCCGGTTGGGGATTTCGGCCGGTGGCCGCCCGGTAGAGGCGCTGCTGGTGTCCGCCGATGCGAGTTTTCTGCAGCAAGGTAAACCGGCGGCTGACAAGCCCACCGTGATGCTGCTGGGATCCCAGCATGGCAATGAGCCATCGGGCACCGAAGTGCTGCAGATCCTGGCGCGGCGGCTGCTGGATGGCGAACTGACACCCTGGCTGCAGCAGATGAATTTCGTCATCGTGGCGTTGGCTAATCCAGATGGCCGCGATCTCAACCGGCGGCTGAATGCCAAGGATGAGAACCCGAATCTGGACTTTATCGCCGTCGAATCCCCCGAGACCCGTATCTACATCGATGCCCTGGAGCGGTTCCAGCCCGATGTGGTGATGGACTTGCACGAAACCTGGAACGACAAGTGGCCGATGACGCCGAAGGAAGGCTTCCGTACCACCACAGATGCCCAGTTCGAGGTGGGTAATAATCCGAATCTGGACGCGGATCTCAGCCATTACGCCAACCAGGTCTACTTGCCGCGCCTCATCGAGGCGGTAGCCGATGCCGGTATTCCGGCCCAGCGCTATAACGAGATCTATTCACTCAAGGATCCGGTGCGCCGCGGTGGCTTGAGTCTCTCCAATTTCCGCAATTACGCCTCGATGCAAGGTTCGATGACGGTGCTGTTCGAGAATCGCCATGATGGCCAGGGCAAGTTCCCGACTCCGCAGAACATTGCCGAGCGGGTGCGCAAGCAACTGCTGAGCGTGGATAAAGCGCTGGAGCTGGTGCTGGTGGATCGGGCGCAGATCCTGACTCTGAGCCGGGATGCGCGCCACCGCTGGGAAGGCATCAAGGGCGAGGATCGCTTCGTCATGCAGTATGCCTTTGCGCCGAATGTCCAGGAGCCGAGCATTGCCGTTACCCTCAAGGATCGGCAGGGCAAGCAGGTGGTCAAACCCTTCCGTCTGGAAGATCAGATCGCCATCAAGGATGTGGGCGAGATCCCGCCCGGTTATGTCATCCGCTCCCAGACCCGGCGCTTCCGCGAATGGCTGGATGATCACCATATTGCCTATCAAGTGGTGCAGCAGCCGGAAACCATCCAGGTGACCCAACAGCGGGTCGCGGATATCAAAATTGCCGCCCGCACCAGCCCGGGTACCCGCGATTGGCTGGATGTGGTGCTGGATGAAAAAACGCTCAGCGTGCAGCTCAAACCCGGGGATGTGAAGATTTCCACCGCGCAACCCCAGGGGGCCCTCATCAGCATCATGCTGGATCCGCGCTCCTCCAATAGCCTGTATCAGGAGCCGAGCTGGCGGGCATTGCTGATGAGTAATCCACTGCCCTCGTCGCCGCTGGCCGAAGTCAGCCAGCAGTTGGCCAAGGATAAAGAGCAGCGCCACGCGCCGAAATCGGACTCCCGAAGCTAACCGGGGCTAAACGCTCAGTCGCGGGCGGCGGCGTCACGCCACTCTTACTCTTCGGTGGCGCTGCCCTTGCGCGCTTTTGGTGTCAGCGCTGCCGCTGGTTCGGCGGCCTTGCCACCCTTGAGGATTTGGCTTAGCGGCTCCCGCTGCTGGGCCAGATAGAGCCCCAGGGCCTCGCATTGACTCTCGTCCAGTGGGACTGGGCCTTGCTGCAATAAGCCACTCAGCTCATCTGCCATATCCAGCATCTTGTCGTAAGCATCGGCCTCTTTCTTGCTGACAAAGGTCATCTTTTCCTCGCCGTTCCGGACTACCACGTATTTGATCTCGACCGCCATCGATGAAATTCCTATGTATAAAGATACAGTTCTCTTATAACGGATCAGTGAGCTGAATGCCAGATTTAACTGTGCTGCCTCGCGGGGTATCGGCAAAAATGGCATAGTGGCTCACGCTGTTCCAGACAGCGGGTTCAGGATATACGCGGGACAAGGAGAGGGTATGAGATCCGGGGTTCGAATAGGGTGGCTGTTGCTGTGTTGCATGATGTTGGGCAGCTCGCCAGTCGGGGCAAAACGGCTCTACAGCTGGGATGATGAGCAGGGCGTGACTCACTTCTCCAGTCGTCCACCGGCCGATCGCAGCCGGGGCATTCAGGAGCTGAAAGCCAATAGCCAGGGCACTGTGACGCCGCTGCCGGAGAGTGAACGGCTCTATGCCGAAGCTGAAACCCTGTTGCAGGCTGGCGAGAGCGGCAAGCAGCAGGAAACCTGTGCCTACTACCGCTCGCTGTTATCCCGCTATCAGACCAAGGGCGCTACTGCCTTCAACCCGCAAAGTGGCAAGGCCGAAGTGCTGCATGGCAAAGCCGCGACCCAGGCGATCCGCCAGGCGCGGGATGCGGTGCGGGTGTACTGCCGACGCTAAGCGTTGCTAGTTTGAGAGCAGAGCTCATCAGGACCCTTCAGATCCAATAAGGCGTGGTTGTTCGTTCCCATTGCATCAACCGGCTATCCCGCCTTCGCTAACGGGCTGGCTTACAGCCAGGGCCAGGTCTGTTTACTGGCGGCCACCGCTACTATATAGGCAAACAAGACGAGGGCCAGCAGACCGAAGCCGAGCCGTCCACGGGCGCTGGGCGCGCGCTTGATGGCGAAGGTGCCCGCGACTATGTACAGCACTAATCCCACCAGCTTGGCACCGAGCCAGGGGCTGTTGACGAATGGAGCCTGCTGCAGGTGATAGGCCAGTGCCACGCCGGAGATCAGCAGCAGGGTATCGATGCAATGGGGCAGGATCTTCAGCCAGCGCTGTTGCAGTCGGGGATGGTTACGCACCGAGAGCTGTAGACGAAACACAAACAGCGACAGACTCAACAGGATGCAGAGGAGGTGCAGCTGCTTGAGGAACAGATAGCTCATTACTTTTCTCCGCGGTTCGGGGTGTCATGATTCTTGGAGGCAAAGAAGGGGCGCTGGATCTGGGTTTCCGGCTCATCTTCCTGGGTTGGGGTGTTCTCCCACGCCGACATGATCTCGCTGCGTCTATCTTCCTGATTGGCTTGCAGCATCTCCGCCAGAATATGCCGGTACTGCACGCTCTTGGTGATGTACATGCTCTCGTCATCGATGAAGGCGGTCTGCTCGCGCAGCAGCTTCTCATCATGCTGTTTGAAGGTTTGGCCAGTACGCCAGGCCTGATTGGCACGCACTCCCAGCTCCTTGAGGGCATTCACTCCCAGATCCACCGCCGAGCCGACCGTTTCCCGGTAGACCATGTCCACCCCTTGCTGCAGCAGCTGATGAGCATGAGGGCGGTCAATGGCGCGCACCAGCAGCTTGAGCTGCGGGAAATGCTTCTGTGCCAGCTCACACACCGCCAGTGACTTGGCTGGGTTGCCGACGGCTACCACCAGCAACTTGGCCTTGTGCGCCCCGGCGGCATACAGCAGATCCAGCCGGTCGGCATCACCGTAGAACACCTTGTAGCCGAATTTACGCAGCACATCGATATGGCCCGCATCGTTATCCAGAACCGTGGTGCCGATGCCGTGGGCATGGAGCAGGCGGCCGACCACCTGCCCGAAGCGGCCAAAGCCGACGATGATGACCGGGTTGTCGTGCTCATCAATCTTGTCGGCTTCCCGCTCTTCTTCCTGATCTTCGTAACGGCGCTGGACAAAGCGCTGGTTGAGGATCAGCAGCACCGGCGTCAGCGCCATGGACAGCGCCACCACCAGGGTCAGCAGAGAGACCAGATGGGCCGATAGCAGTTGACTCTGATAGGCCAGGGTCAGCAGCACGAACGCAAATTCGCTACCCTGAGCTAGCGCCAGGGCGAAAGTCCAGCGGTGGGATGGGTTCATGCGCGATACGCCGCCCAGTCCTTGCAGCACCAGACATTTGATCAGGATCAGCAGCGCCAGCAGGCCTAGTACCACACCTGGCTCATGGGCCAGCAGGGTAAAGTTGATGCCCGCACCCACCGAAATAAAGAACAGGCCGAGCAACAGCCCCTTGAACGGCTCGATATTGGCTTCCAGCTCGTGGCGATATTCGCTCTCCGCTAAAACCACACCAGCCAGAAAGGTGCCCAACGCCGGGGAGAGGCCGACTGACTGCATGGCCAGGGCGATGAGGATGACCAGCAGCAGGGCGGCGGCGACGAAGATCTCGCGCATGCCGGATTGGGCAATGAAGCGGAATACGGGCCGCATCAGATAGTGGCCGCCGAGGATGATGCCGCAGATGACCGCCGCAATCAGCAAGCCATCTTGCCAGCCTCCCAGGGTGGGTGCCGTATCGGGCACCGAGCCGCGAGCTGCCAGCAAGGGGATGATCGCCAGCATGGGAATGACGGCGATATCCTGAAACAGCAGCACGGCAAAACTGGCCTGACCGGATTCGGTTTTCAACTGCCGCCGTTCGGTCAGGCTTTGCAGCACTATGGCGGTAGAGGAGAGGGCGAGGATCATGCCGGTGGTGACCGCTTGCTGCCAGCGTAGCTCGAACAGCAGACTGATGATGGCGATGGCTACTGTGGTCAACAACACCTGGCTGCCGCCGAGCCCGAGTACCGGCCCCTTGAGTTGCCATAGCAGGGCGGGTTTGAGCTCCAGCCCGATCAGGAACAGCATCAGCACCACACCGAACTCGGCGACGTGCATCACATCATCGGTCTTGCCGACCACATTCAGCAGATAGGGGCCAATGATGATCCCGGCGATGAGATAACCGAGCACCGAGCCCATTCCCAGCCGTCGGGCAATCGGCACCGAGACCACAGCCGCGGTCAGGAAGATGAAGGCATCAAATAGCAGCCCGTCGGTCATCATAGGGCCTCCAGCAGATCGGTCAGATAGGTGGCTCGATGCAGCTCATCGGCGGGGAAGCGTTCATCCCGCAGCCCTTCCAGCAATTGGCGGTACTCGCGGGCGGTCTCCCGCAGCAGGGCGACATCCTGGATGGTGTGGTAGGAGTAGAGCACAAACGGCGGCAGGTAGCGCATGCCACACAGCCAGGCGGTCTGCTTGAACGGTAACAGGTATTCGATGACAGCGCGGCGATTGTGCCCCTGAGAGGTGTAGGACTCCTGACTACCGCCCGTGGTGATCACCGACAGCAGGGCCTTGCCCCGGAGCGCGTGGCCGTCGGGGCCGAAGGCGAAGCCATATTCCAGTACCTGATCCATCCACTCCTTGATAATCGCCGGGCTGGAGTACCAGTACAGCGGGTGCTGGAAGATGATGATGTCGTGATCCAGCAGCAACTGCTGCTCGCGCGCCACATCGATAAACATATTCGGATAGCACTGATACAGATCATGAATGGTCACCCCTTCCATCTTGCGCAATGCCTGCAGCAGAGCCTTGTTGGCATGGGAGCGGTGATAGCTGGGATGGGCAAACAGGATCAGTATCTTTTTCATGCTGGTCACAGGGCTCCGGTAAAACAGCGCTAGCGCGGACGGGAAGGCTCGCTCGTGTGGAACGATGGATCCGCGCCAGTCTAGGGGCTAGGAAATTGTGAAGCAAATCAATTATCGAGCGTAACGAGATCCCTATGGCAACCCGAGGTGTCAGCCGCAGCGTGACGGGTCAGTGACTCATTCTGTCATGCTGTACGGTCAGGTATGAAGCTGCTGTTCCGTGGTGCTCATCTGGTGGAATCCCCTGTTGTCAGTGTAAGCGGCGAAAGAGGGTTCGTCAGCTCGCTATCGTGCTCCGCAAGCCGTCAGCGATTTGCTAGCATGGCGACAGCCTCCCTTCTTCAAGAGTATTGCCTGTGTCCGAGTCGCTCCCGAGTCCGTCGTCCTCTGCCGTTGCTGCACCTCCCGTACCGCCTATGGCTGCCCGCCATGATCACTCGTTGCTGATGCATGGCGAGCAGCGCTGCGATCCCTACTACTGGCTGCGGGATGACGCCCGTCAGGATCCGGCCGTGCTGGGGTACCTGCAGGCGGAAAATGAGTACTGCCAGCAGGTGATGGCGCCGCTGCAAGGGCTGCAAAAAAAACTGTACCGCGAGATGCGGGCCCGGCAAAAACCCGACGATAGCTCCTTGCCCTATTGCTATCACGGTTACTGGTATGTGACCCGCTATGAGGCCGACGCCGAGTTTCCGCGCTACGAGCGACATCCGGGCTCCCTAGAGGCGCCGGTGGAGCTGCTGCTGGATGCCGAGAGTCGGGCGGCGGCGAGTGACTACTACGAGCTGGGAAGTCTGGAGGTCAGCCCGGATGAGCGTTATCTGGCGGTGGCGGAAGATTGGGTCTCCCGCCGTCAGTACCGCATCCAGATCCGCGATCTGCAGCAGGATCTGTGGCTGGAAGAGAGCCTGGAGTCCTGCTCGACCGAGGTGGTGTGGGCGGCCGATAGCCGTAGCTTCTTCTATATCCGTCTGGATGAGGAGACGCTGTTGCCTTACCAGGTGTGGAACCACCAACTGGGCAGCCCCATCGAGAGCGATCGGCTGGTGTATGAAGAGTCCGACCCCAGCTTTTATCTGAGCCTGGAGCAGAGCCGCTCCGAGCAACTGCTGCTGATTTCCCTGCAAAGCACATTGAGCTGTGAAGTCTGGTGGCTGCCGTTGGATACTCCTCACGGGGAGCCGGTCTGTTTTTTACCGCGGCGACGGGGGCACGAATATCAGCTCGACCACCTGGCCGGTGATTTTTATATCCGCTCCAATGCCCAAGGCAGCAACTTTGGTCTCTATCGTCTGCATGCCGATGACCAGCGGCAAACTGGCGCCGTCGAGTCGGAGTGGCAGTGCCTGCTGCCCTCCCGCGAGAGCGTATTGCTGCAGCAGTTCGAATTGTTTAACCAAGCGATCCTGGTCGAGGAGCGGCAGGACGGCCTGAGCCGCTTACGGCAGTTGACCTTGGCCGGCGACGAGGTGCGGGCGGTGCAATTTGCCGATCCCTGCTATGTCACCTGGCTGGGGTATAACCCGGATCCGGCCAGCGTCGAGATCCGCTACGGCTACAGCTCCCTGACCACGCCAGTTTCCACTTACGCCCTGGATTTAGGGCTGGGTAGCCAGCATCTGTTGAAGCAACAACCTGTGCTTGGCCGCTTTGATGCCAGCGCCTATGGCAGTGAACGCCTCTGGGTCCAGGCGCGGGATGGCACCCGGGTGCCGGTCTCGCTGGTGTATCGTCGGGATCTGTTCGTCGCCGGAAAAAATCCGCTGCTGGTGTATGGCTATGGTGCCTATGGCTTGAGCGAAGAGCCGGATTTTTCCAGCAGTCGTCTGAGCCTGCTGGATCGCGGCTTCGTGTATGCCATCGCCCATGTCCGGGGTGGCGAGGAGCTGGGACGCCACTGGTATGAACAGGGGCGGGGTGAGCACAAGCTCAACAGCTTCCATGATTTTATCGATGTCACCCGTGGCCTGATTGCTGCCGGTTATGCCGACCCCGGGCGGGTGTTTGCCATGGGCGGCAGTGCCGGTGGCCTGCTGATGGGGGGCGTCATCAATATGGCTCCCGAGCTCTATCTGGGCGTGGTGGCGGCGGTACCGTTTGTCGATGTCCTGACTAGCATGCTGGATGACTCCATTCCTCTGACCACCGGCGAATATGACGAGTGGGGCAATCCCCATCAGGAGGCTGATTACGCCTGGATCTCGCGTTACAGCCCCTATGATCAGGTCCGGGCGCAGGCTTATCCCCATTTGCTGGTGGTGAGTGGTTTGCATGACTCCCAGGTGCAGTATTGGGAACCGGCCAAGTGGGTCGCTAAATTGCGGCATGAGAAGACTGATAACCACTGGCTGCTACTGCATATGGACATGAGCGCCGGGCATGGCGGCAAGGCCGGACGCTATCATCATCTGCACGATGTGGCCCGGGAATATGCCTTCTTGCTTCACCTAGCAGGCATCGCCGGGTAATCGGTTCTGAACGGGCATATTTTCCATACCGTTTTGCCGGTTGGCGGCGTAGACTTGTGGCAAGTATTCATAGTCTGAACAGACCGGCCCCGGCCGGATAAAAAGGAGAAATCCATGTCTGTACAAGAACAGGTTCAAGAGACGTGTGAGGCGTGTGGTTGTGTGGCTGAAATCGGCAGCATTATCAACGAGGGCGATGATCTCATCACCCTGACCGTCGAGGCAGCCGATGCCGCTTCAGCTGAAGCCCGGCTGGATAAATTCGTCGAACTGGCTCGCGCGATTTACAGTGATGTGGTGGTTGCCAAAGAGATGCAAACGACTACCGATGGTGTGGTATTGAACTGCAGCCTGACCTTCAGCTGTACTGCTGAAAAAATCATCTTCGAGATGCGCTCCCGCGCGATCTGAGTCACAAAAAACGGGGGGTTCCGGCCCCCCGCTGTGTATAAAGCTCCCCTCCCGTTCAGCTTCCATTCAGGTACATTAGGGTTTAATGCGGTGTTTTCGGTGAACAGAAAATCGACAATACGCGATGAGAAACCTAATTCAAGGTCTGTTGTTGCTCTGGTGTCTGGCCGCTTCTGCTGCCCACGCCATGGCCCTGACCGACAAAGCGGCCACCCGTAAAGGCGATTTGGATGAGATGCTCGATGACCGTCTGCTCCGAGTGCTGGTGGTCTATGACAACGCCAATTTTTATCTCCATCAGGGACGTCAGGACGGCTTGAATGTCAGCCTGACCCGTGAATTCGAACGCTGGCTCAACCAACGCTATTTCGCCGGCCAAAAACTGAAGATGAACATGGTGCTGGTGCCGGTACGCCACGATCAGCTGTTGCCAATGCTCAACGAAGGCAAGGGCGATCTGGTGCTGGCGAACCTGAGTGTGACCGACAGTCGCCGCAAGCTGGTGGACTTCTCCATTCCGGATATGACAGGTCTGCAGGAGTTTCTGGTCAGTAGCGACAAGGTGCCCCAGATCCGCAATCTGACCGAACTCTCCGGCAAACATGTCTGGGTGCGCAAAAGCTCCAGTTACTACGAGAGCCTGCAGCTCCTCAACGAGATGCTGGCGACGCTGCACCTGACCCCTGTCTATATCGAGCAAGCAGATGAATCCCTGCAGGACAGCGATCTGCTGCAGATGGTCAGCCTGGGAGAGATCCCCTACACCTTGGTCGATAGCCACAAGGCCAAACTCTGGAACCCGGTTTTCAGCGGGTTGCGGGTTCATGATCAGGTTCCGCTGCGTAAAGATGGCGCCACGGCCTGGGCGTTTCGCAAGAACAGCCCGCAGCTGGAAGGCGAGGTGAATGCCTTCTTGCAAGAGTACCGTGCAGGCACCGCCAAGGGCGCACCGCTCTACCGCCGTTACTTGCAGCAGGCTCCCGGCATCGCCCAGCGTTTCCTGCGTGGCGGTACTGAGCGGATGGGATGGTCGGTGGCGGATTTCCAACGCTATGCGCCGCTGTTCCAGCGCTATGCCGAGCGCTATCAGCTGGACTGGATGATGCTGTTTGCCCAGGCCTATCAGGAGTCCACCCTGAACCAGAGCGCGCGCTCCAGTCGCGGAGCCATGGGCGTGATGCAGGTGTTGCCGAGTACTGCTCGCGAGCCCTATATCAACGTGCGCAACATTGCGACTTTGGAGAACAATGTTCACGCCGGTACCAAGTACATGCGTTACATGATGGACAACTATTTTGCCGATGCCGAGCTGGATGACAACAACCGGGCCTTGTTCACCCTGGCGGCGTATAACGCCGGGCCGAACCGGATTGCCCAGTATCGCAAAGAGGCGGCACGGCGCGGTCTCAATGGCAACATCTGGTTCGATAATGTCGAGAAAGTCGCCGCGACAAAAGTGGGCGCCGAGACGGTGCAATACGTCAAAAATGTATCCAGCCGCTATGTCGCCTATCGTCGCTCCTTCGAGCTGAATCAACAGCGCAAGCAACTGCGTCCCCGCTGACTCTGACGCTCACCTCGGGCGTCAGGCCAGAGATGTGACAGCGTCCGGCTCTGGCGTCCAGATGCGGGTTGTCAGCTGATCCGGATGGCAGAAGAAATAACTTTCGGCCATGGCGCACGCATCCGCCGGATGGTGCTGACTGGTGGTCAGCCCATCGTCCGGGGCGAGTGGATTGTGGGTCCTGAGTCGCAGTGCGAGTCCGGCTGCCGACTGGGTATCCTGCTCTATCCAGGCCCACAGTGGCTCCTGCTGCTTGCCGGCGAGACGCGGTTCACCCAGCAACTGAATATGTTCCTGTTGATCGATCATCGGCCGATCCTCCTATACCCTGCTGTTCGCCTGCCCATGCTGCAGGGCGTCTATGACGAAACAATGAAACTTCCTGCGTTGATCTAGCAAACCCTATGCCTGTCACATCGGGACCGTTATGCTGGATTTGAGTCGAGCCGACGGAAGGATCAGCCCATGGACCGCCAGGACACTATCCCACCCCTTGCAAACGGTGTTGCCGCCCAGGCCGCACTGGTGACTGACGGTGAACAGGCTTTGACGCTGCGGCTGGCCCTGATCCGGGAGGCGCGCTACAGCATTCTGGCCCAGTACTACAGTTGGGAAGAGGATGTCAGTGGCAAGCTGCTGTTGGGGGCCTTGCTGCAGGCTGCGCATCGGGGCGTCAAAGTCCGCATCCTGGTGGATGATCTCTATTCGGGCTCCAACCGCTATCTGGAGTCTCTGGCGGTGGAGCCCAATATCCGGGTGCGAGTCTTCAACCCGTTCTGGATCCGGCTAGGGCGCCCCTGGTTCTGGTTGCTGGAGATCCTGTTCAGCTTTCGTCGCCTCAACCATCGGATGCACAATAAATTGCTGGTGGTGGATGATGACTGGGCCATGGTGGGGGGGCGCAATATTGGCGACGCTTACCTGGGACTGCCGGCCGAGCATCAGTTTGTCGATCTGGATGTGCTGCTGCGCGGTGCCGTCTGTACCGACCTGGCGCGCGGATTCCTCACTTACTGGCGTGGGCGTTGGAGCCATGTCTGCCATCGCCTTGGCTGGTTCGGCATTCCCGAGCCGATAGCTATTGCCAATAATGCTTTTCTGCTGGCACTCACCGAGCCTGAGGTGGCCCGCCTGTTTGGCGTCGCCGAGGCGCATTTCAACGGCTGCTTGCGTAGCTTGAGCTGGCACACAGTGCGGGCTCAGGTGGTCGTGGACTCCCCCGACAAGGGATTACAGGTGCGGCGTCATCCCTCCGCCGCGACCCGGGCCTTGCTGGATCAACTGGGTGAGGTCACGGCGAGTTTGCGGATTGTCTCGCCCTACCTGGTGCCGACTCGGCCTTTGTATCAGGGGTTGCGGCGTTTGTTGCGCCGCGGGGTCGGGGTCCTCATGTTGAGCAACTCATTGGCGGGCACCGATATGCCGCTGGCATATTCCGGGTATCGTACCCGCCGCAAGCGGCTGTTGAATGCTGGAGTTCGCCTGTTCGAACTGCGCCCTGGGAACCAGCGTTGCCTGCATGCCAAGCTGGCGCTGTTTGATGACAGTCATCTGCTGGTGGGCAGCCTGAACCTGGATCCGCGCTCTTCCTACCTGAATACCGAGATTGCGCTCTTGTTGCATGGCCAGAGCCTAGCCGCCGAGGTGCAGTCGTGGCTGGATCTCATCCTGACGGAAGATTCGGCTTGGCCCCTGTGTCTGAGCCAGGGGCAGGTGCGGTGGCCACAGAGTAACGTTGAACCACAGACCAGCCGTTGGCAACGCTTCTGGGTGACCCTGGTCAGTTATTTGCCGCTGCGGGGCTTGCTGTAGCACTCCGGCGCCGGTTTGGCGCGCCTGCAACAACACGGTATGATGCAGCACTTTGGTTTATCCGGGAGCGATTGTGGGGATCCGTGCACAGCAAAAAGAGAAGACCCGCCGTTCGGTGATCGACGCCGCGTTCAGCCAATTGAATGCCGAGCGTAGTTTTTCCAGTCTCAGCCTGCGCGAAGTGGCACGGGAAGCCGGCATTGCACCGACCTCGTTCTATCGCCATTTTCGCGACATGGACGAGTTAGGCCTGACCATGGTGGACGAAGGCGGGTTGACGTTGCGTCAACTGATGCGCCAGGCCCGGCTGCGGATTGCCAGTACCGGCGGGAGCGTGATTCGCACCTCGGTGCTGACCTTTATGGAGTTTATCGAGAATAACCCCAACGTCTTCCGTCTGTTGCTGCGTGAGCGTTCCGGTACTTCGGCGGCTTTCCGCCAGGCCGTCCAGCGGGAGATCCAGCATTTCATCGCCGAATTGGCCGATGATCTGCAAAAGAAATCCGGATATACCCCCTATGATGCCAATGTGCAGGCCGAGGCGATGGTGACCATCGTCTTTCATGCCGGAGCCGATGCTCTGGATCTGGATCCGGCACTGAGAACCGAATTGGCCGAGCGAATTATCTATCAACTGCGGATGATTGCTCGGGGTGCGGATTTTTATCACAAACCGCGGACTTGATTGGCTCGTGACAGCGTAACGGCGTTCCATCGGCATCTGGCGGATCGATGTGTAGGAGATTTGCTCTATTCTCTGTAGGCCGACGGGCTGGCATTTGTTGGGGAATAGCTTGCACTAGTGTATCTCATGGTTATAAATCAAATGGTTACATTATCCTTTCACCTCGGCTGACACCGAGTGCCCGGCGCTGCTTGCCTGCATGGACTTGTTCATCACTCCTCTTGGCTTACTATGTCTCTATACCGCTGCCACATCGATCCAGGATGGATGATGCAGGATACCGGCAGGGGTGGTCACAGGAGTGACGCATGGATGATGGATTCAGGAATCATGAGCTGGCTCGAGGATGAGCTCGCCGACAGGATGTCATAGGGACGGGTCCGGAGTGGCCAGGGTCAGGGAGTCGCAGGGAGCAACATTCGTTCAGGGAAGTGCAAAAAAGACCGAACAGACCTTTAAGGGGCGACGCTAGTCGCCCTTTTTCTTTTTAGCGTTCATTGCATTTTTTTTCATTTTCTATGATCAACTATTCATTTCAAGTGAAAGGGTTTTCAGTCGATATTCGCTGCCACATGATGACGACCTACGACGGAAGACTCACCCATAATGCTTCC
Source organism: Pseudaeromonas pectinilytica (assembly GCF_054780855.1). Taxonomy (NCBI): domain Bacteria; kingdom Pseudomonadati; phylum Pseudomonadota; class Gammaproteobacteria; order Aeromonadales; family Aeromonadaceae; genus Pseudaeromonas; species Pseudaeromonas pectinilytica. Next base: position 24,653 of record NZ_BAAGVN010000075.1, on the reverse strand, counting down.
AGAATGACTACTCATCGTGTGAGACATTTGCCATACCCTGCGTAAGGGAAAACGTTTTTCTTTCGTGCGCCAGAGACATGGATTGTTTATAACCAATTGATAGTAAAATAATAAATGTTCTCCTGCATGCCGAAGACGAGAAAAGATTTAGCCAATGGCATTGCTGATCCAGCCAGGATCCTTAGTATTAACAGGGCAGGACGCAATGAAGTTGACCAAGAAGGTCGGCTGCCAAGGTAAGGCGCAGGAATCCCCACAGGATGTGGGCAAGGACACCTCCCTGGAGGGAGATAGCACAGCGAGTACGGATAACTCGTTATGCCAGGATGGCTAAAGGACACCCCAAAGGATTTGGGAAGTGGAAAGCCTAAAGGACGAGCTTAGTCAGGGATTGCAGGGAGCAATACTGTTCAAGGATTCGGACAGCTAAGACCTAATGGGGGCGACGAAAGTCGCCCCCTTTTCTTTGTGGCCGCCAGATGGCTGGAGACCATCCGACACCCGATCCGGATGAGCTATTCCGGGGTTCGTACTTTTTCCTGTAGTGCGGCCAGACGGCGACGCTCCTGGGAACTCAGCCCCAATTCATCGCAAGCTTCATCAAAACTTTTGCCTAAATGGCACATAATCAGCTCGATGGCTGGTAGGTAACTACTCAATCCGCTATCCATCGCTATATCCTACTGTTGATTATTTATGCTGATTTTTTAATTTATTATTAAGACGTGGTCGATGGCAAGCCATTCGCTCTCGGCTCTAGAGCGAATGTGATCCAGGCAGCACTTTCCCGGTTGTGCAAAAAATCCGCTTCTTCTTGATCATAAACAGGATCGAGAAACCCATAAGATGCTTTACTCTGGCATGTTATAACTTTCTGGAGATGAGCAATGACGGAATCCATTCATGGTCACGAAGTGATGCATTTGATGTTAGAGCTGGGCGGTACCTTCACGCGCGAGAGCCTGAAGTTGGCAATCCATGAGCGGTTTGGTTCCACGGCGCGTTTTCACACCTGCAGTGCCAGCGATATGGATGCCGAGACCTTGATTGAATTCTTACGCGAACGCGGCAAGTTCGTCGATCAGGACAGTGGCTTCAATACGGAAGCCGAACGGATTTGTAATCACTAGGCATAATGATTGCGATAGCCCGCTCTGTCGCAATCTAACCTCTGCTCTGCTATATTCCGGCCAGAATTTTGTTCTGTAATTAACCGGATGTTCCGCTATGGATATTATTACCGCTGCCGTCATGTTGTTTCTAATTATGGACCCGGTCGGCAACCTTCCTGTGTTTTTATCGATCCTGCGCCATTTACCCGCCGAGCGTCGTCGCAAAGTCATGATCCGGGAGTTGCTGATTTCTCTGGTCGTGCTGTTGTTGTTCCTATTTGCCGGTCAGGAAATTCTCAATCTATTAAATCTCAAGCAGGAGGCGGTGAGTATCTCCGGCGGTATCGTGCTGTTCCTGATCGCGATCCGGATGATTTTCCCCAGTGAGGGCGGGGTCACCGGCTTACCGGAAGGGGAGGAGCCCCTGATTGTGCCCATGGCGATCCCGATGATTGCCGGCCCTTCGATCCTGGCGGCATTACTCTTGTTAGCCCATCAATACCCCCATCAGATGACTGACTGGACTCTGGCTCTGTTGTTGGCCTGGAGCGCCAGCTCGATCATTCTGATGTTCTACGAGCAGATTAATCGCATGCTCGGCGATCGAGTATTGCAGGCGCTGGAGCGCCTGATGGGTATGCTACTCGTCATGATTTCGGTACAAATGCTGCTGGATGGCGCCGTGAAGTACCTTTCCTGAGTCATTTCCCTTGTGATGAATAACAACAGGCCGGTCCTAGACCGGCCTGTTGTGTTTAAGCGGCGACCCACATCCATTGCCTAGGTGGCCAGCAGAACTCGGGCCGTCTTGGCCGGAATGGTCAGTCGAATTTCCCCTTTGACCACTTCGAACTTCTCCCGGGTTTCCGGATCGGTAAAGCGGTTGGCCAGTGAGGCTGTTTGCCAGATGGGCAGGGTGATTGTTCGCGCCTTGGTCGGATGACGATTCAGCGCGGTAATCACCACATCACTCTCCAGAGTCCGGGCAAATACAAAGCTGTGTTCGCCCGCATACAGGGTGTGAATATCGCCGCGTCTCAGTGCCGGGTGGGTCTTGCGTAAACGGATCATGCGACGATAGTGATCGTGCAGCATGTGATTCCATTCGGTGCTATCCCATGGGAAGCAGCGGCGGCAATCCGGATCCTGACCACCTTCCATACCGACCTCATCACCGTAATAGATACAGGGCGTGCCGATATAGGTAAACAGCAGAGTCACAGCGGCGCGCATCAGGGCTTCATCGCCTTCGAGGATCGACAAAAAGCGAGCGGTATCATGGCTATCCAGCAGGTTGAACTGAGCCAGTTGATTGGCAAAGGGAATGCTGCAGCGGGCCTGTTTGAGCCACTGGTCAAACTCTTCGGCCGTGATCTTGACCGGGTGGTAGGCGATATCCTTGCCTGCTAGAAAGGCGCGAACCGGATGAGCAAATCCGTAGTAGTTCATGGCGCCATCTTCCTGATCGCCTTGTAGCCACTGGCTGGCTTCAAAGAAGTGCTCGCCCAGCACGTAAGCATCCGGATTTTCTTGCTTCATGCATTGCCGCATCTGGCGAACGTGATAGGCATTGCCCGCTGCAGAGCCATGTTCGCCCAGCATATGAATGACATCGAAACGCCAGCCATCAATGGCATACGGTGCCCGCAACCAGTGCCGCAGAATGGCATCTTCACCGCGATACACAACTTCCTGTACTTCCTGGCAGGAAAAATCTAGCTTCGGCAGATGAGACATCCCCTTCCAGCCGACATAGTTTCCGGTCTCGTCGAAGGTATAGAAACGCCGGGCACTGGCATGGGCCTGACTGGCAGCGGCAAACCAGGGGTGTTGATCCGAAGTATGATCTACTACCGCATCCAGCACGATGCGCATACCGCGCTGGTGGAGGTTATTGGTCAACTCCGCGAGTTGCTGATTACTCCCCAGGTGGGGGTCAACCTGGTAGAAGTCGATGGTGTCGTACTTGTGGTTGCTGGGGGAGGCAAAAATGGGATTCAGATACAGGGCCGAGATCCCCAGCGATTGTAGATAATGCAATTTACTCTGGATCCCGGCCAGATCGCCGCCATAAAACTCGGATGCCCCCGTGGTGTGATGGCTGGTGGCAACCGGTTCCCCCCATTGCTTGGCAATCACGGGATGAGTGGTATCACCGTATTGATACTCGCCACTCTGCACGCTGATGCTGGGATCGCCATTGCAAAAACGGTCGGGGAAAATCTGATAGAACACCTGATCCTGCACCCAAACCGGCGGTTTCTGTTGGGGATTGAAATGGAAATGGGATTGCCGGGGTGGCATGGCGGAAGCGACCCCCGCGGCATGAACCCACCATTGCTCCTGTTGTCCGATCGCCTTGAAGGTATAGAGGATGGTTTCCGACTCGGGATGGAGTGGCAATTCGCCACGCCAGATCAGCAGCTCACCCTGCTGACCACAGGGCCTCATCGGGATCAATTGCTCTTCGTTATCCGGCTCATGGCGAATGAAGAGCTGGCTCAATTCCAGCTCTTTGTGCACAAACAGGGTCAATTGTAGTTGGCTATTACTGGCTTTGAGCCAGGGCGTCACTTGGGAGTGGCAGAAAAACGGGTGTGGCATCAGGACTACTCGTACTCTCAGTTAGTCAGCATGGCGGCAAGTTCATTACCGTGCTGATGCAGTTCTTCCAGTCGACTGGCCAGGCAAGCGGCATCAATACCGAGATGCTGGGCCAGAGGCGTCGGGAAGCGCGCCACTATCACTTGGGGCGGCACGCCCGCATTCCAGGCGAAAGAGACAAACATGGCCAAACGGATGAGCACGGCCTCTTGGCTGATGGGCTCAAAGTTCAGGGGATCCAGTTGCTGGGCGATTGCGCGAACAAAGGTGTCCGATAGGCTCCAACGCCGCGCCAGTTCAGCACCGACCTGGCTGTAATCATACCCCAGCATCTCGCGTTGAGCATCGATTCGACTGCTGCCTCGGCTGATCGACATATTGATCAGACTCGCCTCTTCGGGCAATGCCGACTGGATCAGCAACTCGCCGATGTTGTGCAACAGGGCGCAGGTAAAGGCGGTTTCCGGTTCGATATTGCGGCAATCGCCAGCCAGAGCCTTGGCGATGGTGGCGACCTGGAAGTTGTCGACCCAGAATTTATTTTTGTCAAAGTTGGCCGGGGTCCGGAAGCTGGTCATCAAGCCCGAGGCGACGACCAGAGAGCGCAAGGCGTTGAAACCCAGACGGATCACGGCTTGCTCGATGGATGTAATTTCGGCCCCACGCCGGTAGGCGGCCGAGTTGGCCATTTTCAGCACTTTGGCACTGATAACCTGATCCATCGCGATTTTCTTGGCAATATCTTCAATTCGCGAATTGTCATCGGAGAAGTTTTGCATCAATTCATGCAATAGCTTGGGGATGACGGGTAATTGCTTAATCTTGCTGAAAATCAGATCCATCGACATGGTAGATACGGTCTCCCGACTGTCTGGGTATGAGTTATTTTGCCATAAACGAGTCGGATCTGATAATCACGACATCGACCCGATAACGCCTTCTGCTTTCGGTGCTGATGATCAGTTGATCCAGTCGGCAAGTTGATAGACAAGGGTATGACGGGAGCCCTTCAGTGTCAGCTGCTCTTGGGTCAATTGTAGCTCGCTACCTTCGCGCAGGGTGCTCAGAATGGCATTTTCGATCCAACGCCGATCTGCGGGACAGGCTTGCTTGGTGGTGCCGAGGCCATTGATCTGCAGCTGTTGCTGTCGTAACACGCCCTGACCGAAAAACTGGTTGCAACCGGTATGCCCATTCACCATCAGACGTTCACCGATCTCGAAATCAACCGGCTGACGTTTGTTCTGCACAATGTGTTGCTGATCGATAGACTCCAGCCGCCAGTGATGGTGCATCAGATGTTCTGCTGTGATGTCCGATGCACCCTGACAGGCACATAGCAAGGCGCAGCAGAACGCAAGTGGATAACGCAAGGCCATATGGGCTCCCAATCAGAGTTCCTGGCTCGAGGATAGTAACGGATCAGTTGTGAGCGAGCCTAGCATGTTTATCGCACCGGGAATGCGACATGGCTTGATGAAATGTGAAGGCTTTCAAGCAGTTCTTTTCTCTCTGGGCATGGATGGTCGAGGTGCGGGCATGCGTAGATGCTGCTTGGTCGCCGGGACACGCCACACATCCTATTGGTACACAAATTGCTTGAAACTAATTCGGTGCAGTGGTGTTGCTCCACGATGGTGCGCAACGCTCCGCAGGCGTTGAACAGGCCTGCCGGTAGTGTGATGGGCTCATTTTATCCCTGATGAAGATCGTCATGCGACGGTTACCCAGATGCGTTTGAGCAGCTTGATAGGCTACTGGAGCGCAATCTTGGGTCTTCATGCGAGGGGTTTAACGTGAGTTTTCCGAGCGAAATGCTGGCGAAGATGACGATGAAATCCCTTTCGAAACTGGATTTACATGCAGTCGCAAACCTAGGGGGGTATTTCAGGGTAATCCTATGACAGACAAGGGATTGCCAGACGAAAACTCCTCCGGCCATACAGCAGATTTCATGCATACATTTTCATTTTTTCGGAATATACTGCGCCGGTGAGTCATAATTTTGGTCAGGTTGTTGGTGCGAGGTGATGAGTCTGTCGCCTGCGTGGGCCGAAAGCCGACTTCAGATGAATCAATTGGCGCAGCTGACTGCCGCTGATTGGGATCCCGGTACTTGGTAAGGAGACGCTCTATGTTGAAAAAAGGAATCGTCACCCTCTCTCTGATGGCCGCGTTGGCAGCCGGAAGTGCGGTGGCTCAGGAAGAGAAAGTACTGCACGTCTATAACTGGAGTGACTACATCGCTGAAGATACGGTCGCCAGTTTTGAAAAAGAGACGGGTATCAAGGTTGTCTATGACGTCTTTGATAGCAATGAAGTGTTGGAAGCCAAGTTGCTCGCCGGCAACACCGGTTTCGATGTGGTCGTGCCAAGTTCCGACTTTCTCGCGCGCCAAATCCAGGCGGGCGTCTTCATGACACTCGACAAGAGCAAACTGCCGAATCTGAGCAACATGGACAGTGAAGTCATGACGTTGTTGCAGGACAAGGATCCTGACAACGCGCACTCTATTCCTTATCTGGGTGGTACCACCGGGATTGGTTTCAATCCGAAAAAAGTGGCCGAGGTCATGGGCCCGGATTTCAAAATGGACAGCTGGGATGCCGTGCTGAAGCCGGAAAATCTCTCCAAGCTGAGCAAGTGTGGAGTTTCGTTCCTGAATGCGCCGACCGAAATCTTTGCAACGGTTCTGCATTACACCGGCAAGGACTCCAATTCCACCAGCGTTGCGGACTATAAAGAAGCCGGCAAGCTGCTGAGCACTCTGCGCCCTTACATCACCTATTTCCACTCGTCCCAATACATCAACGATCTGGCAAATGGTGATATCTGTGTCGCCATCGGTTGGTCCGGTGATGTGATGCAGGCCGCCGCCCGTGCGCAAGAAGCCAATAACGGTGTCACCGTGGATTACGTGATTCCGAAGGAAGGCGCACTGATTTTCTACGACATGCTGGCCATTCCTGCCGATGCCAAGCATGTAGAAAATGCCCATGCGTTCATCAATTATCTGATGAAGCCTGAGGTCATCGCCAAGGTGTCGAATTATGTTTCCTATGCCAGCGGTAACAAGGCCTCCCTGCCACTGGTTGATGCTGCGATCCGCAACAACCCGAACATCTATCCGACGGATGAGATGAAGCCGAAGATGTTCACCCTCAAGGTGCTGCCGCAGAAGGTCAACCGTGAGCTGACCCGAGTCTGGACCAAGGTTAAAACCGGTAAGTAATGTCACTCTAATGGGGGCGCACAGGCGCCCCCTGATTGTTCAGGGAGAAAGACGGCCGTGGTAGATAAATTCGACAAGCCTTCCAGTGTTACCAAAGAGCAGCAACCGCTGCTGGAAATTCGCAATGTCACCAAGAGCTTTGATGGTGCCATTGCCGTTGATGACGTCAGTCTGACCATCAACAAGGGCGAAATATTTGCACTGTTGGGCGCATCAGGCTGTGGCAAATCGACCTTGCTGCGTATGCTTGCCGGGTTTGAACGCCCCACCAAGGGCAGCATCATTCTGGATGGTCAGGATCTGGCAGATATTCCGCCCTACAAGCGCCCCATCAACATGATGTTCCAGTCCTATGCCTTGTTCCCCCACATGACGGTGGAACAAAACATAGCATTTGGGCTCAAACAGGATGGTCTGCCGAAGGCGGAGATCGAGGCTCGGGTGCATGAGATGCTGAGTCTGGTGCACATGGAGTCCTTTGCTCGCCGTAAACCTCATCAACTCTCCGGTGGCCAGCGTCAACGGGTGGCTTTGGCTCGCTCCTTGGCCAAGCGTCCGAAGTTATTGCTGTTGGATGAGCCCATGGGGGCCCTCGACAAGAAACTGCGGGAAAAGATGCAGTTGGAAGTGGTCGATATCATCGAACGCGTCGGCGTAACCTGCGTGATGGTAACCCATGATCAGGAAGAAGCCATGACCATGGCTGGCCGCATTGCCATCATGGATCGGGGCGAATTCGTGCAGATTGGTGGGCCGGAAGAGATCTATGAACATCCGAACTGCCGTCTGAGCGCCGAATTTATCGGCTCGGTCAATATTTTCGAGGGCGTATTGGCCGAGGGTGGGCCGGATTACATGGTGATCCGCTCTGATTCACTGACTCATCCCATCCATGTCAACCATGGTGCCTCGGTAGCGGATGGCGTGCATCTGACTGTTGCTCTGCGCCCCGAGAAGATCTACTTCAGTACCGAGATCCCCAGTGATCACTTCAACTACGATGTGGGTGTGGTCGAGAACATTGCCTATATGGGCGATATTTCGATTTACCATGTCCGTTTGCCTAGTGGTCAGAAGGTTATAGCCACTCTGCCCAATGTGGATCGGTTCCGGAAGGGACAACCCACCTGGGACGATGAGGTCATCCTGCACTGGGAACCCGATTCTTGCGTCGTGTTGACTATCTAAGGGGTTAAGATGAAACGTTCTGCCCTGAGACACTGGCTCCCGCGCGGTCGGCATCTGGTGATTGCCTTTCCGTATGCCTGGATGGTGCTGTTTTTCCTGATCCCGTTTGCCATTATCCTGAAAATCAGTCTGGCAGAGACACAGGTCGCAATCCCGCCGTACACCTCGTTGGTGGAGTATGCAGAAGAGAAGCTGAGCTTCGTCCTGAACCTGGGTAATTATCTCTATCTGCTGCAGGATGAGATGTACTTTGACTCCTACCTGCAATCGTTGCAGGTGGCGACCATCTCGACCCTGTTGTGTCTGCTGATTGGCTATCCGATTGCCTGGTCGATTGTCCACTCCAGTCCCTCGATGCGTAACGTGCTGCTGATGCTGGTGGTCTTACCCAGCTGGACATCGTTCCTTATCCGGGTCTATGCGTGGATTGGCATCCTCAAAAACAATGGTTTACTGAATAACTTCCTGATTTATCTGGGTGTTATTGATGAGCCTTTGCAGATGTTGCATACCGACTTTGCCGTGTATATCGGGATCGTCTATGCCTATCTGCCGTTCATGATCTTGCCTCTGTATACCGCATTGATGCGGATGGATTACTCCTTGATCGAGGCCGCTTCCGATCTGGGTGCCAAACCCTGGAAGACCTTCCTGACGGTGCTGTTACCCCTGACCAAGAGCGGTATCGTGGCTGGCTCTATGTTGGTGTTTATTCCAGCGGTGGGCGAGTTCGTAATTCCAGAGTTGCTGGGTGGTCCGGATTCGCTGCTGATTGGTCGGGTGTTGTGGCAGGAATTTTTCAACAACCGTGACTGGCCGGTGGCTTCGGCCGTGGCGGTGGTGATGTTGACCTTGCTGATGATCCCCATCATCTGGTTCTACCGTTATCAACGCCGTGAAATGGCGGAGGGAAGAGCATGAGTACGCCGATTCCGCAGATCAAATCACCTTGGCGCACCTTGAGCCTGTTGCTGGGCTTTGGCTTCCTGTATGCGCCGATCCTGATCCTGATCATCTACTCCTTCAACGAGTCGCGTTTGGTGACGGTCTGGTCGCAGTTCTCGATCAAATGGTACTACGAGCTGTTTCAGGACAAGCAGATGATGGATGGTGTGGTGCTGTCACTGACCATCGCCTTTATGTCTGCCAGCATGTCCGTCGTGGTCGGCACGCTGGCGGCCTTTGTGTTGACCCGGGTGGGTAACTTCCGCGGAGAGACAGGTTTTGCTTTCCTGATCACAGCCCCCATGGTGATGCCGGAAGTGATCACCGGTCTGGCATTACTGCTGCTGTTTGTCTCGTTGTCGAATGTGTTCGGCTGGCCAGCACAGCGGGGAGCCATGACCATCTGGATTGCTCATGTCACCTTTACCGCGGCCTATGTCACCGTCATTATCCGCTCCCGCTTGCAGGAGCTGGATCAATCGGTGGAAGAGGCGGCGCAGGATCTGGGGGCGACACCCTTTAAGGTCTTCTTCCTGATTACCCTACCATCCATTGCTCCAGCGATCGCGGCGGGCTGGCTACTGGGCTTTACCTTGTCAGTGGATGATTTGGTTATTACCAGCTTTGTCTCTGGCCCGAATGCCACCACCTTGCCGATGGTGGTGTTTTCTAGCGTCCGTCTGGGGGTTAGTCCCAAGATCAACGCCTTGGCGACCCTGATTATTCTGGTGGTCTCGGCTGCGACATTTGTCGCCTGGTGGTTGATGGCGAAGGCTGAGCGCCGTCGGCGTCAAGAGATGGCTATGGCGGCGCGAACGACCTGAGACAGCGTCGGGAATATTCGGATGAAAAGAGCGCTGCGGCGCTCTTTTTTCTTTCGGGGGCCAATTAGTTAGCGAGTTGATTGGAATTTCAGCAGTTGGTGGTTGCAGTCCGGCTCTACGGGAAAAAACACTTGCATTGACAAGGGCATTTCGGTAGATTCTCGCCCCGCAGACATCGGCGTGTAGCGCAGCTTGGTAGCGCACTTCGTTCGGGACGAAGGGGTCGGAGGTTCGAATCCTCTCACGCCGACCAGATTCTAAAAAGGCCACTCCAACGAGTGGCCTTTTGCTTTTTGATCTATGAACAGCCGTTGAAATGAAAAACGAGACGCCGCTAGCGGCGTCTTCGGAGTTTAAGAAAATCCAGCATCAGCAATAACAATAGCAAGACCCCGGAAATGGCTGGGCCGTAATCGAGGTAGGCTTGCCCGTATCCTGCGGCAAACAGTGCAAGCGGTAACCCGATGACAAGCAATAAAACACTGGTCAATAAAAACAACATGATGAAAGCAGAATGGTTAAGGAATATGTCGCTGGGATGATTATAAAAATAAACTTTGTGATATAAAACCACTCCGAGCACTGTGGCCAGCCGTTAATAAGAATATTCTTATACGGCACCTGTTTACGCATCGATGAGATTATACACGCCATGCAGCTAACTCTGTTTACTGATTATGCCCTTCGTACCTTGACTTACCTGGCTCTGCAGCCGGATCGGCGTTTATCGACCATTACTGAGGTGGCCGCGAAGTTTGATATCTCTAGAAATCATGTGGTCAAGATCGTGCATCAGTTGGGTGTCAAAGGGTATATCGAGACCGTACGGGGCAAACATGGCGGCATCCGTTTGGCTCGTAATAGTGAGGAGATCAACCTGCGCGATGTGGTCTCGGATATGGAGAATGTCAGCTGTCTGCTGGACTGTCAGCGGGAAGGTTGTCTGTTAAGCTCGGGCTGTCGCTTTCAGGGCATATTGCGCAAAGCGATGCGTGCCTTTCTGGATGTGCTTGGCGAGTTTACTCTGGCCGATTTGGTCAAGGATCGGGATCGGATGTGTGGCCTGCTCGGACTCGGTATTCCGACCCAAATTCTCTAGCCCCAATTGTTTTGTTGAGTGGAGTTCACCATGCAGCTCACCCTGGTTCCGTGGCAGCTGGTGCTGTTGTTTGTCTGTGTATGTATCCCTCTGATATTGTTTTTTACTCGCTGGCGGCAATGGGAGTTACTGGCGCGGATCGCCCAGGCTCGGCAGGTGGATCTGGAGTCGCAGCTGACGATGCTGATGGCGGAACGTCAACAGCAGCAAGAAAAGCAGGAGCAACAGCAGTTGCTGATGGTCAAACTCAATGGCCGTCTTAAAGAGTACGAAACCTTGCTCCATGCCGAACGGGCCGCCTCGGCGGATAAATCCAGGCAACAGCAAGAAGCTGAATCTCGTCTGGGCCAACAATTTGAAAATTTAGCTCACCGGCTTCTGGAACAAACGTCGGTCAGCTTCCGCGATCTTAACCAGCAGCACCTGGATTTACTGTTGTCCCCATTGCGCTCCCAACTGGAAAACTTCCGTCAGCAGATCGGCGAAACTCATGCGGAAGAAAGCAAGCAGCGGCATAGCTTGCAGTTTGAATTACAGCGTTTGGCTACCCTGAACCAACAAATTACCGCTGAAGCAGCGGCACTGACCAAGGCACTCAAAGGTGATAGTAAGCAGCAAGGCAATTGGGGAGAAATTGTTCTCTCCCGCATTCTGAGCGAATCCGGATTGCGCGAAGGGCACGAATATGAAACCCAGATCCCGCTGAATGCCGAGGATGGCCGCCGCTATCAGCCTGACGTGCTGGTGCATCTACCGGGTGACAAAGAGATCATCATCGATGCCAAGGTGTCGTTGACGGCGTATGAGCGCTACTTTAATGCCGAGGATGGGCTGGCTCGGGATATAGCCCTCAAAGAGCATGTGGCCTCGCTGCGCAATCATATCCGCGAGTTGGGACGTAAGGGCTATCAGCACCTCCCTGCTATCAAGACCCTGGATTACGTGCTGATGTTTGTCGCAGTCGAACCGGCGTATCTGCTGGCGATGGAGGCGGACCCAGGCCTGACCAAATATGCGCTAGACCATAATATTCTCCTGGTAAGCCCGACCAATTTGCTGGTGGCGTTGCGAACCATCGATAATTTATGGCGGCAGGAGCGTCAGCAGCAAAATGCCCGTCTGATTGCCGAACGGGCCGGACGTTTGTACGAGAAACTCCGGCTATTCGTCGAGGAGATGCAGGCCATTGGCCAGACTCTGGGTAAAACCCACGAAAGCTATGAGCGAGCGATGGGGCGTTTATGCAGTGGTCGCGGAAATCTCATTGCTCAGGCCGAACAACTGCGCGAGTTGGGCGTTGAAGTCAATAAACCGCTACCTGATGCTATTTTGGCTCGGGCCAAATTGGGCGATGAGAGCGCCGATTCTTAATTAAGAGATCGACATAACAAAACGGCTGCCCTGGGCAGCCGTTTTGCGTTACGCATGGCACGTTAGTTTTTCCAAAACGAGGGGAAGAATAAAACAGCCACCGTCAGGATCTCCAAACGCCCCAACATCATATCGAATGACAGGATCCACTTCGCTGCATCCGGCAAGGTCGAGAAGTTGCCAAGCGGTCCTATCAGGGGGCCTAAACCAGGGCCGACATTGCTGATGGCGGTGATACTGCCGCTGATCGCTACCAGAGGTGACAATCCCAACAGGCCCAACAGCGCCGAACTGACGATAATGACGGCGATATAGCTCAACACGAAGGCCACAATCGAGCGCACGATATGGTCACTGACCGGGCGGCCATTATACTTTTGCGGAAATACCCCCGAAGGATGCATCAGCTGGCGCGCTTGTTTCTGGAACAGCGCAGTCGCAACCTGGATCCGGAATAGCTTGATCCCTCCGGAGGTCGAGCCCGAGCAGGCGCCAACCAGCATCAAAAAGATAAACAGTACCGTCGTGAAGTGACTCCAGACGCCAAAGTCGGTGAGACCATATCCGGTCGTCGTCAGCACTGACACGATATTGAACATACTGATGCGGATGGCATCCTGCAGCGGGAATACCCCCTGATGCCAGATCCACAGGCTCATCATGGTGGTGATCACGAGAACCAGCCAGAAAAAACCACGCACTTGGGCATCACGGAACAAGACCAGTTGCCGCCGCCGCAGGGTTTGCACATAGAGCAAGAAAGGTAGACCGCCCAGAAACATAAAGGCTGTTGCTATCCATTGTGCCGAATTGGGAAAGTGCGACATGGAGGCATCCGAGGTGGAGAAGCCGCCGGTACTCAGGGTGGTCATCGCATGATTGATGGATTCGAATACCGTCATGCCACATAGCCAGTAGCCCAGCCCGCAGAGCAGGCTCAAGACCAGATAGACGATGACGATATTCTTGGCGACGGTCGCAGCGCGTGGGGTATCTTTTTCCGACTTATCCGAGGATTCGGTCTGGAACAGCTTCATCCCGCCGACGTTGAGCGCGGGCAGCACCGCTACCGCCAGAACGATGAAACCGACGCCGCCCAACCATTGCAGCAAGGAGCGCCACAGCAGGATACTCGGTGCCATGGTGTCCAATCCGGACAACACGGTTGAACCTGTGGTGGTCACCCCGGACATGGTTTCGAAATAGGCATCGGTGAAGCTGATCTGGTTGATAAAGACAAAAGGCAGGGCGCCGAAGATACAGGCGACGATCCAGACCGAACTGGTCAGGATGAACATATCGCGGACCCCGAGTCGGAATTGGGCTTTGTGACCAATGTGCAGACAGAAAAAAGCCGCAATGTGAGTCAGGATCACGGCCGCCAGAAACTCGGCTAGCCCAGGCGTCCCGGTGAAGAATGCCAACAAGGTTGGCATCCACATGAAGAGGGCTAGCTTGGACAACGTCAGCCCGAGGGTGAAGAGGATCGGTTTGAAGTTAATCATGTCATAAGAAGAACGGGCTGGGTTGGAAGAGACGCTCGACTTCCTGGATGTGCTTCTTATCGACCAGGAACATCACCACATGATCATCCTGCTGGATGATGGTTGTATCGTGCGCGATCAGCACATCGTCGCCACGAACCACGGCACCTATGGTTGTGCCAGGCGGCAGCTTCAGATCGCCAATCGCACGCCCGACCACCTTGGAGGTGCTTTCGTCGCCGTGGGCAATGGCTTCGATGGCCTCGGCCGCACCGCGTCGCAAGGAGTAGACATTGGCTATATCGGCGCGACGCACGTGGGTCAACAGGGCGGAAATGGTCGCCTGCTGCGGCGAGATCGCAATATCGATGGTGCCGCCTTGTACCAGGTCGACGTAGGCGGCGCGCTGGATCAGGACTATGGCCTTACGGGCGCCCAGCTTCTTCGCCAGCATGGCCGACATGATGTTGGCTTCATCGTCGTTGGTGACGGCGATGAAAACATCAATCTGATCGATATGCTCTTCCAGTAACAACTCCTGGTTGGCCGAGTCGCCGCAGAAGACGATGGTCTCTTCCAGAAATTCGGAAAGCTGTTCGGCCCGATCTGGATTCCGCTCGATCAGTTTGACGCTATAGCGCTTTTCCAACTGACGCGCCAGACCGGCACCGACGTTACCACCACCGACGATCATGATGCGTCGATAGGGGTTTTCCAGGCGTTGTAGCTCGGACATGACGGCACGAATATGGCCAGCGGCGGCGACGAAAAAGATTTCATCATCGGCTTCGATAATCGTCGTGCCCTGTGGCCGGATAGCTTTTCCCTGACGGAAGATGGCGGCAACCCGGGTTTCGACATTGGGCATGTGCTCTTTGAGGGTTGCCAGAGCATTCCCGACCAGCGGACCGCCATAGTAGGCTTTAACGGCGACCAGGCCGACTCGTCCGCCAGCAAAATCAACTACTTGCAGTGCGCCTGGATATTCAATCAAGCGGCGGATGTAATCGGTGACCAACTGCTCTGGAGATATGATGTGATCAACCTGCAACCCTTCGTTGCCAAATAGGTTCTCCCGTTCCGAGAGGTAGGCTTGGGCCCGGATCCGTGCCACCTTGTTGGGAATATTGAATAAGGCCGCGGCAACCTGGCAGGCAATCATATTGGTTTCATCACTGTTGGTGACGGCGACCAACATATCGGCATCGTCGGCTCCGGCTTCGCGCAGAATGCGCGGATGCGAGCCAGGGCCGGTAATCACCCGTAAATCATATTTATCTTGCAGCTCACGCAACCGCTCGACATTGGTGTCAACCAGCGTGATTTCGTTATTTTCGCCGACCAAATTTTCGGCCAGCGTGCCACCGACTTGCCCGGCACCAAGAATAATGATCTTCATTGTCCACTCACTGCTTGGTTAGTTTGGCGTAATAGAAACCATCCATGTTGCCATCGCCCGGAAACAGTTGTTGTCCCGGTGTTTGTTCAGTATCGCCAGCATGCAGAGGTACCAGTCGTGCGTCGGGGTGACTGCACAGGAACGCCCGGATCTGTTCGCAATTCTCTTCGGGTAAGACAGAACAAGTTGCGTACAGCAGGGTACCGCCCTGTTTCAATTTGCACCAGAGGGCCGACAGGATTTTGGCTTGTAGTGCCACCAGCTCGGCAATGTCGGCCGGGCGTCGCAGCCACTTGATATCTGGATGCCGGCGGATCACGCCGGTTGCCGAGCAGGGAGCATCCAGCAGGATGCGATCAAACTCAGGACCTGACCACCAGGTATCTGGCTGGGAGGCATCACCATGGAGTACCTGGGCCTGTAGTTTCAGCCGTCGCAGATTTTCGCCGACCCGGAGCAGACGTTGAGCATCGGCATCGACGGCGATGACTCCGGCGAGCTGCGGTTCTTGCTCCAGCAAATGGGCGGTTTTCCCCCCCGGTGCGGCGCAGGCGTCGAGAATGAGATCGCCGGGCTGTGGGTTCAGTAACCAGGCTGCGCGTTGGGCTGCCGCATCTTGTACCGAACAATCGCCATCAACAAAGCCAGGAAGCAGCTCGACATCACAGGGCTGAAGCAAGCAGATGCCGGACCCAGCCTCATCGACCTGCGCCACGGCAATTTGCGCTTCCTCCAGGCGTTGCAGATAGTGTTGACGATCCTGGTGACGGACATTCACGCGCAGCCACATGGGGGGCCGCTGGTTATTTTGCTCGAGGATCTGTTGATAGTGGCGCGGGTAAGCGGCCTGCAGTTTTTTGATCAACCATACCGGATGGGCATAACGACTGGAGTCCTGCTGGTCGACCGTTGATCGGAGTTCTTCCTGGTTCCGTTGCACATTACGCAATACCCCATTGAGCAGGCCACGGAAACTCTCACCTTTCAACAGTCGGCAGGCGTTGACAGTTTCTGAGAGTGCAGCGTGAGCGGGAACTCGGGTATAGAGCAACTGGTACAAACCGACCAGTAACAAGAAGTGCAGAGGGCGCTGTTTGCCCTTCAGGGGGCGGCTCATTAACTGATCGGCGATGGCCTCAAGACGAGATAACCAGCGTAAGGTGCCAAAACACAACTCCTGCAGCAGGGCTCGATCCCGCACTGCTACTTGCTGTTGGGCGGCCGGTAATACGGCGGAGAGCGATTGCCCTTGATCCACAACCAGGAATAAAACCTGTGCGGCATTGGCTCGAGTTTTCATTGGATATTTCCTGACAAAACCGGGCCTAAGCCCGGTTGATTCATGAGAGTTGAGAGCCGATATGGAACCATTCCCGACGAGAGTTTAGCAGTTCGTGAGCCTGCATTGGCTTTTTGCCAGGCGGTTGCAGGGTCAATAAGCGCAAGGTGCCATCTGCCGTCGCCACGTCGATACCCTCTTTGTCCGCCCGCAGCAGAGTTCCTGGTGCGACAGGGTGTTGTTCTGCTAATGCCATTGCCGCCCATACCTTGATACTTTGCTCGGCAACCACCAAGTAACTGACAGGCCAAGGATTAAAAGCGCGCACCGAACGTGCCAACTGAGCGGCAGGCTGAGTCCAGTCGAGACGAGCTTCCTCTTTGCTCAATTTTTGAGCGCAATTGGCCTGGCTATCGTCTTGGCGCTGGCTGGGCAAGGTCCCGGCGGCTAATTGCTCCAAGGCCTGCAGGAGCGCTTGTGGGCCAAGGGCCGCCAGTTTGCTGTACATGCTGGCCGAGGTATCGTCCGGCGCTATGGGACAGGAGACCTTGAGCAGCATAGGGCCGGTATCCAGTCCTTCATCCATCTGCATGATGGTGACTCCGGTCTCGGCATCCCCGGCCCAGATGGCGCGTTGGATCGGTGCGGCACCGCGCCAGCGGGGCAACAGGGAGCCATGCACATTAATACAGCCCAGCCGTGGGGTATCTAGAATTACTTTGGGTAACAACAGGCCATAGGCCACGACGATCATCAGATCGGCTTGCAGGGCCTGAATCTGTGCTTGCGCATCTGCATGGCGCAAACTGACTGGTTGGAGGACCGGCAACTGGTATTGTTCTGCTAACACTTTCACCGGACTGGCCGTCAGCTTATTACCGCGACCGGCCGGACGATCGGGCTGGGTATAAACGGCAATAATATTCAACCCTGCATCGATTAGGGCTTGCAGGTGTTGGGCTGCAAAATCGGGTGTGCCAGCAAAGATAATTTTCAGATTATGCAAGCGACGACCTCTTACAGTGGATGGCGTTCAATTTTGTCCATTTTCAGCATCTTCTGCCGAATACGCTGGCGCTTGAGTGGCGACAAATAATCGACGAACAGCTTGCCAATCAGATGGTCCATCTCATGCTGGATACAAATAGCCAGCAGGCCGTCAGTTTCCAGCTCGAATGATTCACCGTCCTGATTGCAGGCGCGAATTTTGACCCATTCAGCACGAGGAACCAGCGCCCGACACTCGGGAACGGACAAGCAACCCTCTTCGATACCTGTTGAACCTCTCTGTTCGAGAATCTCCGGGTTGATTAAAACCAGGCGTTCAGTACGATCTTCCGAGGTATCAATGACTATAATTTGCTGGTGAATGTTGACTTGTGTCGCAGCCAGGCCAATCCCCTCTTCTGCGTACATGGTTTCAAACATATCATCAACAATTTGGTGGATCGTGGAATCAAACGACACTACGCTGCGAGCAACCGTTCGCAGACGTTCGTCGGGGAAACGTAATACTTCTAAAACCGCCATAATTCGCTTTACTTGATACAGTTAGACAGGGGACTGACGCAATTCTAATCATTTGCGTCGGCAATTAATAGTTTGATAGGTGGCGTGTGCAGGGACAGCTATGAGATATCGTCAGATTGGTTTTTTCTTCGCCAGTTGGTTGCTGATTTCAGCTGCCATGGCTGATGTATTGCAGCTCAAAGAGGGCTATCCCGAGAGTTACGTGGTTCAAAAAGGCGATACGCTGTGGGACATCTCGGGACATTTTCTAAAGAGCCCGTGGCTATGGCCCCGGTTGTGGCAGGTCAATCCGCAAGTTAAGGATCCACATTGGATTTATCCTGGTGACGTTTTAAGTTTGACATGGGTCGACGGTGAGCCCCGCTTGACACAGAAACATACCATCAAGTTGTCACCTGCGGTGCGCATTGAGCCGAAACTGGCGCCAGTACCGACCATCAAATTGTCGGCCATTTCGGCTTTTTTACGCAGTGACCACATCTTCCCTGCGGGTAGCAATCTCGACCAAGTGCCTTACATCTTGGGTAATAATCTTAACGATAAAGCAATGCTGGAAAAGCAGCGCTTGTTTGTCAAAGGTCAACTCGTCGAGGGGCGGCAGTATGGCGTGTACCGACCGGGTACGATCTATAAAGATCCGCAGACTGGTGAGGTTTTGGGGCAACGCGCTATCTTGGCCGGCATCGTCACGGCGGGTATTCGTCATCCCGATGATGTCGTAGAGGTCCTGTTATCCAAGAACGTGCGGGAAGTGTTACAAGGGGATCGTGTCTTGCCTCTTCCGGATCAGGAACAACTGGATGCCTATTTTACTTTGCAACCTGCCCAATTGACGGCTCCGGGAGCCATCATTGATACCGATAGCAATGCGTCAGTTGCCGGTAAATATGAGGTGGTCATGGTGAACAAGGGAGCCAAAGACGGGATTCACACTGGCGATGTTCTGGCTATTTTACGTCCCGGGGTGGAGGTGACAGGAAAGAGCGCAGAAAAGTTGGCTTATAAGTTAATCAGTACGGAAGGCCAGAAATTGATGGATAGTAATGCCCAGCGGTTACCCGAAGAGCAGGTAGGGCAAGCCATGGCATTTAAGGTGTACGATCGAGTCTCACTGCTGTTGATTCTGAAAGCCAGTGATACGGTGCGGGTCGGTTTCTTGGTTGGCAATCCCTAGTATGTTAACGGGAACCTTGGCTGAACTGACCGCATGGTTGTGTTTGGATGGGGTTCCCGGTATTGGCCCAGTTCGGGCACAGCGAATTCTCTCCCGCGTTTCCCCTCTTCAGCTTTGTCAGCTGGACTTGCAAGCGTTGCAGATGCTGGGTTTATCTCTTGCCCAGGCTGAGGCTTTGAAAAAACCTGATCAGCACCGCATTGCGCATGCTTTAACTTGGGCTGATCAGCCGGGTCGGCACATTATCTCTCGGCTAAGTGAGTTCTATCCTCTTTGGTTACGCGAGATTAGCGCAGCCCCAAACTTACTGTTCGTCGAAGGGAATCTGGATCTGCTGGCTTCCGCGCAAATTGCGATGGTTGGCACACGCAATCCAACCTCCTCTGGCAGAAGCATGGCCACTATGCTGACGAAGGATTTGGTATCATCGGGTCTGACGATCACATCGGGTCTGGCGCTGGGGATCGACGGTGTCTGTCACCAAACGGCATTGCAGTGCCAGGGGCAGACAGTGGCGGTCCTCGGCTCCGGCCTTGACCACTATTATCCGCAACGGCACAACTATCTGGCTGCTGCAATTATTGCGCAGGGAGGGGTTCTGCTTTCTGAACTATGGCCTGACGTTCAACCTCGAGCCGAAAACTTTCC
Organism: Pseudaeromonas pectinilytica; assembly: GCF_054780855.1. NCBI lineage: Bacteria > Pseudomonadati > Pseudomonadota > Gammaproteobacteria > Aeromonadales > Aeromonadaceae > Pseudaeromonas > Pseudaeromonas pectinilytica. The sequence continues at coordinate 4,764 of NZ_BAAGVN010000075.1, read as the reverse complement.
GCGCCGAAACCGGATCATCAGTGGACTGTCTCTCGGAACTGTAGTTGTGGAGGCGGCGGCAAAGAGTGGTTCCTTGATTACTGCACGCTATGCGCTGGAGCAGGGACGGGAGGTGTTCGCCGTTCCTGGAGCCGTGCAAAATCCAACTGCTACTGGATGTCTGCATTTAATTCAGCAAGGGGCAAAACTTGTCTGCAGTGCGGCCGATATACTGGAAGAGATAGATGTGCATTTTGCTAATCCCAGAACGGTGTCACAAGAAACGTTATCCCTCGATGCAGGTTTGCCAAGTTCATCATTGTTGGATAACGTAGGTGACGAAACCACAGCAATAGATGTCGTAATCCAGCAAAGTGGTCAGCCGGTTGCCAAGGTAATGGCCGAGTTGCTGGAGCTTGAGTTGGCGGGGTGGATTACATCTGTTCCCGGTGGCTACGTGAGGACGAGGAGGGACTGACGATGTTTGATGTACTGATGTACCTGTTCGAAACCTATGTCCAAAGTGATGCTGATCTTATGGTTGATCAGGACGAACTCGCTGAAGAGTTAAGCCGTGCCGGATTTCATCAAGATGAGATCTACAAGGCGCTGGATTGGCTCGAGCAATTAGCGGTATTACATGATGATGAACGTGCTGCTCGTCCAGTCTGCGCTTCTGATTCGTTTCGTATCTACGCACCTCAAGAGATGGAGAAGCTGAGCTCCGAGTGTCGAGGTTTTCTGCTGTTTCTTGAACAAATCAGTGTCTTGAATTGTGATACCCGAGAGATTGTCATTGAGCGCCTGATGGAGTTGGATACTCCGGAGATTGAGCTTGATGATCTGAAATGGGTGGTCCTGATGGTTCTGTTCAATGTGCCCGGCAGCGAGAACGCGTGTCATCAAATGGAAGAGTTACTCTACGACGAGCCCGAAGGGCTCATCCACTGACAGGGGACTGGCTCGCTGTTACACTCAACGTTGTTGATTGGAGGCGAGCATGTCCAAAATTGATCCAACGCTTTTTTCGGCCCATGAACATGCACTCGAACGAGAACATCACTTGTGCCCTCTCTGTGGCGGCAGCCTGAGTGTTCGCTATGGAAAACATGGTCCTTTTCTTGGCTGTTCAGCCTATCCCGCATGTGACTACATCCGTCCGTTAACATCACACAGTGTTGAGTTGCAAAAAGTGCTTGAGGGCTCGGCCTGTCCTGCTTGTGGGCAACTCTTGGCTATCAAGAAAGGGCGTTATGGGCTGTTCATTGGTTGTACCCAATATCCGCTGTGTTTGCATATTGAGTCGCAGGATGAACAAGGCCCGAGTGATGTTCTTTGTCCGGCATGTGGTCGTGGGCATCTAGTGAGCCGGACTTCCCGTTACGGCAAGATCTTCTACGCCTGTGATGGCTTCCCGAACTGTAAGTATGTGGTCAACGATAAGCCGGTGGCGAAGCCCTGTCCTCAATGCGGTTGGCCCATGCTGATCGAGAGACAAACTCGGCAGGGTCATAAGCTCTGCTGTCCGCAAAAGTTGTGTGATTATCAAACTGACTTATAATGCCGGTGCCTCAGGGCTTTGACTTAAATCAAGTAAAGAGAAGGATGCCTTACCATGTCAAAACCATTTGTTGCCATTTTGATGGGCTCAGATTCTGATTTTCCAGTCATGCAGTCGACTCTGGAAGTTTTCAAAACATTCGGAATCACCGCCGAAGTAAAAGTGACATCCGCTCATCGGACGCCTGCGGCAACTCATGCCTATGTGAAGGATGCCGAATCCCGTGGTTGTAAGGTCTTCATCTGTGCTGCAGGTTTGGCGGCTCACCTGGCTGGTGCGGTCGCTGGCATCACTACTCGTCCAGTCATCGGCGTGCCGATTGATGGCGGCCCGCTCAAGGGGATGGATGCCTTGCTTTCAACCGTGCAGATGCCGGGTGGCGTTCCCGTGGCAACGGTGGCAATCGGTAAAACGGGTGCCAAAAATGCCGGCTACCTGGCGGCGCAAATGTTAGCGGTTGCGGATGATGAGCTTGCCGCGAAGGTGCTGAGCGAGCGTCAAAAGAACGCTGAAGAGGTTATGGCCAAAGACGCGGCATTGCAGGCCCAACTCAAGTAATCACTTTAGGCGGATTTTGGGATCCGCCTTCATCTCTATATTCAATTCAGTCGGTTAAGCAGATGATTTTATCTTCCCTTCCTGATGCTGTTCAGCAGCTGCGCACCGGACAGGTAATTGCCTATGCCACCGAGGCGGTATTTGGACTAGGTTGTGACCCGGATAATGAACAAGCCGTGATGCGGCTGCTGGATATTAAACAGCGCCCTATGGCCAAGGGACTGATTCTGGTAGCGGCCAACTGGCAGCAGTTACAGTCATATCTTGATACAACGCAGGTGCCTGCGGCCAATATGGCAATTGCTTTGGCGTCTTGGCCGGGTCCTTTTACCTGGGTGATGCCTGCGGCACGGCATACACCACATTGGCTGACGGGACAGTTTGATTCGTTAGCGGTTCGTGTTTCGGCACATCCACAAGTTCAGGCTTTATGTCAGGCATTTGATAAGCCAATTGTCTCGACTAGTGCGAACCTGACAGGATCTCCGCCGTGTCGTAACGCCCATGAGGTCGAGCAGCAGTTGAAGGATCGGGTCCCGTTTATTTTGGCGGGAACAGTCGGTGGCGCCACGAATCCTTCACAAATTCGAGATGTCATGACGGGTGACACCCTACGACTAGGCTGAGCGCACGGTCTGGTCGCTAAACTTGTCGTCACCCGCTAAAAGGCGTTAAATCAATATCAGTTGGGCGAGTCTGCAGGATTAAACATGGATCGTTATGCCGTTTTCGGAAACCCGGTTGCACATAGTAAATCCCCGTTCATTCATACGTTATTTGCTCGGCAGACACTGCAGCCGCTGACCTACGAGCGTATCGAAGCGCCGTTGGGTGGATTCGCAGCTGCAATTGCTGATTTCTTTGCCAATCAGGGTAAGGGTTGCAATGTGACAGTGCCGTTTAAAGAAGAGGCATTTCAACTGGCGCAGCAACTATCCCCTCGAGCAAAAATTGCGGGTGCAGTCAATACACTCAAGATGACTGATGATGGGGTATTGCTGGGCGACAATACGGATGGAGCCGGTCTGGTTCAGGATTTAAAGTTTCATGGTATACAGCTACAGGAGCGGCGGATCTTGCTGCTAGGCGCTGGTGGCGCCGCGCGCGGGGCCATTGGGCCTCTTCTAGATGAGCATCCACTTGAGTTGACGATCGCCAATAGAACGGTGGAAAAAGCAGAACTTCTAGCGAACATCTTTGCCGCTGCCGGGCCTATTCGTGCGATGGCATTCGGCGAGTTACAGGGGCCGTTTGATCTCATCATTAATTCAACGTCTGCTAGTCTATCTGGGGCTATTCCGACAATATCTGCGGATCTGATTCATCCACATATTGCGGTTTACGACATGATGTATGGTCAAGGCGATACGCCGTTTAATGCGTGGGCTCGAAAGCTTGGTGCTCAAAAAATCATGGATGGATTGGGAATGTTAGTGGCGCAAGCCGCCGAAAGCTTCGCGATTTGGCGGGGCATACGTCCAGGAACCAAGCAGGTGATCTCGGAGTTGAGACGAAATCTGGGGATGCGATGAACCAATCAATTCTGTTTAACGATGGAGTAGCGTGGCAAGAAACTCAGCAGCGTTTGATGTTTTCTGCCCAGATGATGGGGGCTACTGTACCGTGCTATATCAGCCGCCATTACTTGGAGCAATTGGCGGCCGGTCCTTTGCCGCGCCCGGCGGATTTGCTGCAAGCGTTCGAAACGCTGCGTTTTGATATTGAAGAGTTGGCGGAACAGAAGATAGCAGAGCAAGAGTTTGCTGAAGACGGCTCTATATATTTGTATTGATGTTGTTGCCGTGCTGCCAGATGAGTAAACCGATCATCCCCGACCGCCCTCGGCAAGGTATTCGTTCTTCAGGCGCACATAGTTGTCTGCCGATTGTGAGAGAAAAGCTAGCTCTTCGGTTCGAAGTGGTCGAGCTTTCCGGGCTGGATTACCTATATATAAGTAGCCCTGTTCCAGATGTTTGCCGGGCGACACTAGGCTTCCGGCCCCAATCATCACATCACTGTCAATCGTGGCACCGTCAAGAATGATGGCGCCCATTCCGACCAAGACTCGATCTCCGATCTTGCAGCCATGTAGCATCGCCTTATGCCCAATAGTGACCTCATCACCAATCAACAAAGGGTAACCGTCCGGATTTGCCACCGATTTTCGGCTGACATGAAGGACTGCACCATCTTGAATATTGCTGCGAGCACCAATTACAATTCGATTTACATCACCGCGGATAACTACCATAGGCCAAATGCCAACATCGCAGCCTAATGTGACGTTGCCGATCACGCAGGCATGTGGGTCTATGTAAACACCTGCGGCTAATGATGGGGTAATCCCCTTATACATACGTAACGACAACATGCTGACCTCCTGCATTTTTACGGATTTTACCCCAGAGACGGGCTCTTGAAAGCCTCGAACAGCAATAAGTTGTGGGTAAGCTGTTAACTAAGAATGCATAACTACGGTGACCGCGATTAAATGCGTTTTTTTGTAAAAACGGCTTGCACGAAAGTTCGATGTCCCTATAATGCCGCCTCGCTGACACGGCAAAGCACGCACTCTTCGGAGAACGCTGCAGCGGTGCCAGCAGGGCCGAAATGCCCCGGAGCGAACACGGTAAAATGTGCTTGACTCTGAATCGGGAAAGCGTAAG
>NZ_BAAGVN010000074.1:0-70023 GCF_054780855.1 Pseudaeromonas pectinilytica | reverse complement strand
GTTCGCTCCGGGGCATTTCGGCCCTGCTGGCACCGCTGCAGCGCTTTCCGAGGAGTGCGTGCTTTGCCGTGTCAGCGAGGCGGCATTATAGGGACATCGAGCCTGCGCGCAAGCAGAAGCTGGTGAAATTTATAATCTTTTTTCAGGTTCATGGTTAAGCACACTTAATCCAGAACTAATTCACAGCTTTATCCACAGTGGAGATTCTTTTGAGGTTCAAATGCAAGGAAGTGGCTGATTAACCTCCTCCTTCATGATGCAAAGAAACCGATCTTCTGCGCTGTTGCCACCTCACTGCACCACTTACCCAACTATCGGCAGCGTCTCCGCGAATTCAACTAGGCTAGGATAAATACCATCCGCCAAGGCAACGCCTTCGTCAGTGAGGGCTTTACCGGTCTTAACCAACACTTTATGACCCACACCCGCAGCAACTGCCGCCTTCATATCTGAAGTTTTGTCACCCACCATATAAGAAGCAGCCAAATCAATGTCGAGAGCTTTGGCCGCGTCAAGGAACATATCCGGCCCGGGTTTACGGCACGTACAAGCTTGGCGGTACTGTTCACTGCCCTCGGTCGGATGATGCGGACAGAAATAGATGCCATCCAGATCGACACCCCGATCCGCCAGCGACCAATCCATCCACTCAGTGAGATTCATAAACTGCGCTTCGGTAAAATACCCACGGGCAATACCGGATTGATTGGTTACCACCACCAGCAAATAGCCCTTCTGCTTCAGTTTAAGCATGGCCTCGATGACACCATCGATAAATTGAAAGTCATCAACGTCATACACATAGCCAGTATCCACATTGATGACACCATCACGATCTAAAAATACTGCTGCATTTGCCATTGGCCTACCTCTTCGCTCGATTTATTGGGGCTAGTATACGGTAAGCGCGACAGACTGGCTCCATCTGCCCGCGCATCACGTTAGAATGGCCGCCATACGCTCGGATATTTCAGGACGACCAGGTGACGCCATTCGATGCCGCTCTCTCTACACTTTCCCATTCGGGTGAGCGCCGTTTGCTATTACTGACCGGCTCAGTTGAATGGGTGACCGTGCAGGCTGAAGCCTTCTGGCAAACCGACGCGCTATGGCTGGGCATGGGGCCAGCCGTGTGTCGGCCCGTCGCCATCAATAAGGCACAGAAGTTGCTTGGCCGGGAATATCGCCACGTGATCTTCAATGGCTATAGCGGTCTGCATCCAGACATGCTGGCCGCCTGCGCCGGTATGGTGCGCGCGGGCGGCCTGCTGATCCTGCTGATGCCCCCGCTGCAAGATTGGTCACAGTTTCAGGATCCAGACCAACAGCGCTATGTGCCGCTCCCTGAACAGGCCCATCGTTGTCATGCCTTCTTTTTATTACGCTTGCGCCACTTACTGTTGCAGTCACCACACCTTTGGCGTTGGGATCAGCAAGAGGGCTACCAACTGCCATCATCCCCTCTCATGGAGAATTGGGATTCAACAGTCGATGATTGGGGTTGCTTGCATCCGGAGCAGAGGCAGGCGGTACAGCAGATTATTCACTGTGCTCAAGGGAATACGCACCGTCCGCTAGTGATTACGGCTGATCGCGGCCGGGGAAAATCATCGGCATTAGGGATCGCCGCTGGACGACTACTGAGAGAACCGGCCACCAAGCATGGCTTTCAACTACTGGTCACCGCCCCCAGTTTTTCCAGTTGCCACACGCTGCTACTTCATGCCCAGCGCATATCAGGAGCTGCGGAACATGAACATGAACTGCAACTTGGCACAGCCAGCCTCCAATTTTACAGTCCGGAGCGATTGATCGATGAATGTCCTCGAGCCGATTTACTATTCATTGACGAAGCAGCCGGGATCCCAGTCGCCCTCTTGAGTGCGCTGCTGGATCGCTATCCGCGGATTATTTTCGCGACCACATTGCACGGTTATGAAGGTTCTGGGCAGGGATTTGCCGTCCGCATGCAGCAAGTACTGGATAGCAAAACCCCGGACTGGCAGGGTTGCCATCTCTCCCATTCGGTGCGCTGGTCCAGCCGGGATCCGCTAGAGCCATTGATCAATCAGCTGTTACTCCTCGCGACCGATGCAGCCACACCCGTACCGAGCACTAACGTCACTCACTGCTGGCTGACACAACAGCAGTTGGCAGGCGATGAGGCACTGTTGCAACAGGTGTTTTCGCTCTTGGTGTTGGCTCATTACCAAACCAGCCCCAGCGATTTGCGCACCCTACTGGATCATCCGGATCTCGTCATCGCCGCCAGCCTGGTCGAGCAGCAGGTCTGTGGCATTGTGCTGGTATTACGGGAAGGGGAGCTGGATCCGGATCTCGCCGAGCAAATCTGGTTAGGACGCCGCCGTCCGCGAGGGCATCTGATCCCGCAAACGCTGCTCACCCATGCCGGATTCCGCCAGGCTGGACAATTCAGTTACGCTCGCATCATGCGCATTGCCATTCACCCGGCTTACCAGCGACGCGGACTGGGGCAACAGCTGATACAGGAGGTCGAACGGTGGGCGCACGCCCAGCAACTCGATTTCATCGGTGCCGCTTTTGCTGCCAGTGAATCCTTGTTACGTTTCTGGCAACGGCAACACTATCAAGCGGTCCGCTTGGGGTTATCCCGTGATGCGGCCAGTGGCAGTCACTCCATCGTAGTCCTCAAAGCGATCCAACCAGAACACCAGCCACACATAGAGCAGTGGCAGCACGCTCTGGCTCTGAGTCTACCTTACTATTTACCCCGGCAATGGCGACAACTATCGTTCGAGCTGGTGAGTCAGTTGGTTGTACCCAGTCCGGATATAGCACCACTGTCGCCACAGGAGCTCAGTGATCTGCAGGCGGTGGCTCATGGGCTGCGCTCGCCCGATCATGCCTTACCGGCTCTGCAACGCTGGATCATGCTAGCGTCCTACCAATGGTTACAACTTCCAGCCCCCGATCGCCGCCTGCTAATCCGCTGGTTGTGGCAAGGCTGGAGCTGGTCCGAATTAGCCCGCGAAACTGGATTATCAGGCCAGAAAGCACTCATTGCCCGGTTGCGGCATATTTTACGGCACTGCGGTATTCCTCCCCTTGCTGGACAGGGGATTGATGAGAAGTGTCGAGACGAAATGTTGTAACAAAGAGTGGCAACCGGTGGCGTTGACACAGATTGCCATACTTATCCTGAGATTGGCCGTCATACTGTGAACATCCAACCGGAGAGAACACTATGAACCTGACCCATCCCCATATTTTGGTGGTCGATGACCATGCCGATATTCGCGATCTGCTGAAACGTTTCCTCGAGCAGCATGGCTATCGCGTCAGTTGCGCTCGCGATGGTCGGGAAATGAAAAAGCTGCTCGAACACTCCACGATTCAGCTGATCGTGCTGGATCTGATGTTGCCCGGTGAAGATGGTCTGACCCTGTGCCGTGAGCTGCGCGTTCACTCCGCGATCCCCATCGTCATGCTGACGGCCATGGGCGAAGATATGGATCGGATCGTTGGTCTGGAAATGGGTGCCGATGATTATCTGGCCAAGCCCTTCAATCCTCGCGAACTTCTGGCGCGCATCAAGGCGGTACTACGCCGCAGTCAACCACAGGATGAGTCACCCGCGGAAACCGGGGTCGCACACTATTACTTTGCCCACTGGCAACTCGATGTGTTGCGCCGGGAGCTGGTCGACAGCTCAGGGATCGGCATCAGCTTATCGACCGCAGAATTTGACCTGCTGAAGGTTTTTCTCGAGCGCCCCCAACGCGTACTCAGTCGGGATCAATTACTGGATCTGGCGCGCGGTCGGGAAGCGCAAGCCTTTGATCGTGCGATCGATACTCAGGTCAGCCGGTTACGACGCAAGCTAGAACAAGATGCCAAGAATCCGGAGCTGATCAAAACTGTCTGGGGCGGTGGCTACCTGTTTGCCGCCGAGGTTACTCATGATTAAGCGTTGGCTGCCTCGTTCGTTAACCAGTCAGATCCTGTTGCTGGCACTGACCGGACTGGTACTGACGCAAATCATCAGCATCCAGATCTATCGCACCGAGCGTAATGAAACCCTGGGACTGGTCAACAGTCGCTTTGCACTGCTTCGGATTGTGTCAGCGGTACGCCTGCTTTCCGATACCCCCGCCGATCTGCACCGGGAGATCCTGCGTGCCAGCCGCAGCGAGAGCCTGATGATGCGCCTGCAGACCGATCCGCTGATGCCAGAGGAGCGAAACAGTGGGTATGAATCGAGAATGCGGCAGGCTTTGGACTACTCGGCGGATCTGCGCATCTATGTCAGTGCCGAGCAACCGGAAGGCCTATCCTCACCGCCCCCCCTTCTTCCCCGACAACGGCTTGCCATGATGCATGGTCACAGGCCGCCGAAAGATATCCGCCTGTACGGCGCCATTGAGCTCGCCGATGGGCAGTGGCTCAATTTCAGTTCACTGGCCGATAATGAACTACCGGGCTGGTCGCCCCGTGCGGTCATCAGTCTACTATTGGTCGCCGGTTTACTGTCATTCTTGGTTGCTTGGCTATTACGCCGCGTCACGCGTCCACTTGCCCAATTGGCTCGCCAAGCGGAACAATTTGGCTGTGGTCAGGACATACCACCGCTGCTTGAAACCGGACCGCGAGAAGTAGAAGAAACACTGGCCGCCTTTAATCGCATGCAGACCCGACTCAACCGTTTTGTGCAGGATCGCACCCAGATGCTGGCGGCCATCTCCCATGATCTGCGCACTCCGCTCACCAGCTTGCGCCTGCGGAGTGAATTCCTCCCCGATAGCGAAGATAAACTGCGCATGCAGCAGACCCTCGACACCATGGAGGAGATGCTCAAAGCCACCCTGGGATTCGCCCGCGAGGATCAGATTGCTGAATCGAGCCGGTCGGTCGATCTGGTTAGTCTGCTACAGAGTCTGTGTGATGATTATCAGGATGCAGGGCAACCCGTCAGCGCGCAGTTAGAGGGCCAGCTGATTTACACCTGCCGGCCAGCATTGATCCGTCGGGTCATGCAAAACCTGATCGATAATGCACTCAACTATGCAGGCAGTGCCGAAGTGGCCTTATCCACCACGGACAACTGGGTTCAGTTGACGGTCTCGGATTCTGGCCCAGGCATCCCGGAGGAGCAACTGGTTGAAGTGTGTAAACCCTTTGTCCGGCTGGATAGTGCACGCAATACCGAGAGCGGGAGTGTGGGTCTGGGGCTCGCGATCGCTCGCACCCTGATCCATCGTCATGGTGGTGAGCTGTTGCTCCAGAATCGGCCAAAGGGCGGGTTAATAGTTACCGTGCAACTGCCACGCTGAACCAATATCCACCATCTTCCACATAAAAAAACCGGAACCCTGCGGTTCCGGTTTTTATTGCCTTACGCAACTAAGCCATTAGCGTGCTCAATTAATCTGATAAAACACGCCAGAATAAGCAGGTACCGTGATGACATAATTACCATCAGTAGCCGTTACCTTCTTGGTGCTGTCCAACAGATTGACTAGCTCACCACTATCTCCCAAGGCTGCCGTGCTTAATGTCACCACAGCGGGCGTGCTCTTGACATTCAACAGATACAATACGTTGTCGCTGTTGGTGTCCTTGCGCGAGATGAACACGTTCTTATCGGTATAAATGCGGGTCAAAGAGCCTTCATACAGAGCCGGATGAGCCGCCCGCATATCCAACAGTGACTTGAGATATGCCTTCAGATCACTCTGACGGGCCGACGGAGTGAAGCCTGTTGTTACCCCCTCGATCTTGCCCGTCGTACGGGCCACGTTGTCATCACACCAGGCGGTACCTGTGCCACAAGACGAGTTATATGCCGCAAACCCATCCAGCTGATCACCGATCTCCTCACCGTAATAGAAGGTGATAGGACCGGAGTTCGCAGCCATGAAACTAAAGGTTGCCTTATGGCGAAGCCAGTATTCGTCTTTATCCACATCTCCGCGCCCTGTCCGCTGCAACAAGTCACCAAGACGGGGAATATCGTGATTGCCGATAAACAGATTGGGCATGGCAAAGTCAGGATATGCGGAACCATCGTTCCAGCTAGCGAACAAGGCGGTAGCATCACCATTGCTGGAGGCACTGGTCTCTGAGCCAATCGCTTGCATCAAACCATAGTGCAGAGGGAAATCAAACGCAGACTTCAAACCAGGTTTGGCCGCCGTACCATAGACCTTGCTGACGAAATTGTTCTGATTGCCGTCCCATACCTCGGCCACCATGTAACCCAGAGTTCCCCAGGTTTCACCCTCGGCAGCCCGATCGGCCGCAGCTTGTTTAACAACTGCATCGATCTCTTCCCAAGCACTGATAGGCACCTGGTAGGCCTGGTCCAGACGCCAGCCGTCAATCCCGTACTGCTTCACATAGTACTCTGCCACCGCCTTGAAGTAGGCCAAGGTCTCCGGGGCACTGTAATCGAAACAGGCCTGGGTGCTGCTGGCTTTACAGGTTTCGTGGGCATTGGGCACGGAGGCTGCGGTAACCGGGGCACTCAAGCTACTGTAGTCGCTCGGCAGACTGGTCAATGGCTTCAGCTTGGTACTGGCGTGACCAAATACTCCATCAAGGAAGACATAGAGCCCCTTGGCGTGAGCGGCATCTACCAACTCTTGGAATTTGGCATTGGTTCCAAATTTGGGATCGATCTTGAAATAGTCGCAAGCGTAATAACCGGTCGCTTCCAACTTGGCGTCCATGGTCTGACCAGCGCAGGAGTCAAATACTGGCGTCAACCAGAGGGCATTGACACCCGTGCTCTTGATGTAGTCGAGGCTATTAATGATGCCTTGCAGATCACCCTTGTGATCGGATGGGCCGTAACCGACGTTGTAGTTGATAGCGTCATCGCCGTTGACAAACGCTTCCACCATGATCTGGTACATGCGCAAGCCGCAGGCCTCCGTACTCGCCCCTTGATTACAGGTCATGCGGGTGTCAGCAACGTGCTGACTGGCCTTAACAGAGACATCATAGGTCGTTGGCTCGACAGGCTTTGCTGGTTCATCGCCACCGCCACCGCCACCACCGCAGGCTGCCAGAGCCAGCGCCATCATCATCGCAAGAGACGTGCGTTTAAATACTGCTGCGTTCATCATCATTGTCCTTCCGGTTCATCATGACCAGGAGCCATGAATGGCCTGCTCTGGTATCGGTGGCTCCATTGCATAGCACTCGGCATACATTTTGAACCTCGTTTTTTCATTCCTGCGATTGACAGCGCTTTCTTGATTCGAGTATTTGCTGCGATCTGGCCTGATCTTAGCCAAATGACTCGGTTCCCCCCCTCATCAGAGCTTTACCGATAAGCCACCTTACTTATCGTGATAACGCATAAGAGGTGGCTTTACATCTAGCCGTCCAGGCTCTAGATTCGTTATCCAAGACGAAAAATCAGACAGTGAACAAGGATGCTTTCATGAAAGATGCAACGCTGGCCCTGCACCATGGTTTTCAGAACGATCCGACCACCAAGGCGGTGGCGGTACCAATTTATCAAACCGTGGCCTATGAGTTTGATAATGCCCAGCATGGGGCCGATCTGTTCAATCTGGCGGTACCTGGCAATATCTATACCCGCATCATGAACCCGACCAACGATGTACTCGAGCAGCGACTCGCCGCGCTGGAAGGTGGTATCGCCGGTCTAGTGGTCTCGGCGGGAAGCGCCGCCATTCACTATGCGATCCTGACCCTGGCGCAGGCGGGAGACAATATTGTCTCGACCCCGCAACTGTATGGCGGCACCTATACGCTGTTTGCCCATATGCTGCCGAGCCTGGGCATCGAAGTACGCTTCGCGGCAGACGACTCTCCCGCCGCCATTGCCAAACTGATCGATGGCAAGACCAAGGCGGTGTATGCCGAGAGCATTGGTAATCCGGCCGGTAATATCATCGACATCACAGGGTTGGCCGATGTCGCCCATGCCCAGGGCGTACCTCTGGTCATCGACAACACGGTGGCAACCCCGATCCTGTGCAAGCCTATCGCCTTTGGTGCCGATATCGTGGTGCACTCCATCACCAAATATGTGGGCGGCCATGGCAATTCGCTGGGCGGGGTCATCGTCGACTCGGGCAAGTTCCCCTGGACCGAGCACAAGGATCGTTTCCCGGTGTTCAACCAACCGGAGCCCTCCTATCACGGCGTGGTCTATACCGAAACCTTTGGCCCGGCCGCCTTTATCGCCCGCGCCCGCACAGTGCCATTGCGCAATACCGGCTCGGCACTCTCCCCGATGAATGCATTCTTGTTGCTGCAAGGACTGGAAACGCTAGCTCTGCGGATGGAGCGTCACGTCGAGAATGCGCTGAAAGTGGCTCACTACCTGCAGGATCATCCGCAAGTGGCCTGGGTCAGCTATGCCGGTCTGCCGGATCATCCCCATCACGCCCTGGCCCAGAAGTACATGGGTGGCAAACCGTCGGCCATCCTCTCCTTTGGTCTGAAAGCGGGCTACGAAGCGGGTGTACGCTTCTACGATGCGCTGCAGATCTTCAAGCGGCTGGTGAATATCGGTGATGCCAAGTCTCTGGCTTGCCATCCGGCCTCGACCACGCACCGTCAGATGACCGAAACCGAGCAGGCCAAGGCGGGGGTCAAACCGGAGATGATCCGCCTGTCGGTGGGCATCGAAGCAATCGAGGACCTGCTGGCCGATCTGGAACAGGCTCTGAACGCCTAAAACTGGGTCATATCAATACCGAGGGGGCCTTGCGCCCCCTCGTCTTTATCCGGTCCTTGAACATAGGTTATTTGATTTCTATTTCCAGAGCCTTGTCTTCCGGAGGAGAAGACTTGACCATGTGCACAAACAACATGCCGTCGCGGAAATGGCCGGTAATATTTTCCGGTCTTACATCCTCCGGCAGATTGAAGCTACGGCTGAAATGGCCATAGACCCGCTCCATGCGGTGTTGTTTATCATCCAGATTTTCCAGCTTCCGCTCGCCCGAAATGGTCAACAGACCATTATTGACCGTCAGTTTGACGTCCTCCTTGTGGATTTCGGGGATCTCGACCTTGATCTGATACTCTTCGCTGTTTTCCAGGATATCCACCGCCGGCAACCAGTCGCTGCCCGTCACCGTATGCGGTTCACCGAGCTGCCGCAGCATACCGTGGTGATAATCACGGAACCAATCGTCGAACTCCCGGAAGGGGTTCCATCGTTGCATTTTCATAGAGACCTCCTTCGTTGATTCATGGACCAGACTCCTATCCTAAGTGTGGGAAGGGAGGGTCCATTTTCAAGAGGGGTGACTAAAAAATAACCTACCGCAATGCGGACCAGGCTAAAGAGCCGGCAACGCTCCACATCAACAGACCAATCAGTACATCAACCCCACGCTGCACAGCTGGGCGGGCCAGCCAGGGAGATAACCGGGCGGCCAATAACGCCAAGCCATAAAACCAGACGGTGGAGGCCAGCACGGCGCCCAGCGCAAAACCCGATTGTTCCTGATGAGCCAGTTGTGCGGCCACTGAACCGAGGATCATCACGGTATCCAGATAGACATGAGGGTTCAGTAGCGTCACCGCCAAGGTGGTGACGATGATCGCCAACCGCTTTTCCGGACCCGACTCCGCCTGTAGTGAACGCACCTCACCGCGCCAGGCAGCACCCAAAGAGCGGCCGCCATAAACCAGCAAAAAGGCCACCCCGCCCCAGGTCAACCCAGCTTGCAGCCAAGGCATACTACCCAGCCAGCGTCCGCCGCCAAACACTCCCACCAGGATCAGGACCAGATCGCAGAACAGACAGAGACTGGCCACCAGCAGATGGTGCTGACGGCGAATACCGCGGCTCAAGACATAAGCATTCTGCACCCCGATCGGCATGATGAGACTCGCGCCCACCATAAACCCCTGAACCACTGGTATTAACATCTCATCTCTCCAACCCGTTATTCATCCGAAGTGGCGCCAGCATAGGAGTCACGCTATCTTCAGTAAAACTAATAGTTTTAATCAGTGATTAGGAATATCGATGAAGCCGGATCCTGTGAACCTATCCCGCTTGCTTCCTCTCGACTACAAGCAGCTTCAGGCGCTGGATGTGGTGGTGCAGGAACAAAATTTTGAACGAGCCGCCCGTCGCCTCAACCTGACCCAGTCGGCGATATCCCAACGCATCAAGTTGCTGGAGCAGAGCGTGGCGCAGCCGCTGTTGATCCGCACCTCACCGCCGGTCCCCACCGAGCTGGGCCAGCAATTGCTGGGACACTATCGTCAGGTCAGTCAGTTGGAGCGGGAGCTGCTACCCAGTCTGCTACTGGATGCCCCACGGCAACCACTAAAAGTCAGCATTGCGGTCAACGCCGATAGTCTGGCCACCTGGTTTCTACCCGCATTGGCACCGCTGCTGACCCAATACCCCATAGAGCTGAATCTGCTGATTGAAGATGAAACCCGGACCCTGGAGCGCTTACGCCAGGGCGAAGCCTTTGCCGCCGTCAGCACCCAACCCCGCGCCCTGCCCGGTTGCCATGCCTCTCCACTCGGCCGCATGGAATACTTGCTGGTCTGCTCCCCGGCCTTCAACCATCAGTATTTTGGTGAGGGGTTGACGCTGGAGAGTCTGCATCAGGCTCCCGGTGTCGCCTTTGACCAGCGCGATGACATGCACATCAGCTACATGAGCGAATACTACGCCCTGCATGCGGGCAGTTATCCCTGCCATACCGTGCGCTCCTCCGAGGCCTTCATCGCGCTGGCCTGTGCCGGTGCCGCCTATTGCCTGATCCCGCGCCTGCAGATCGAACGGGAATTGGCCGCCGGCACTCTGATGGCATTGCCTGCACCGCCCCTGTATCGGGATCTCTACTGGCATCGCTGGGTGCTGGAGCGGGGGATCCATTGGCAGATCAGTCAAGCCATCTTGCAACATGGCGCCGCCTGTCTGCTACCGTTCGCTGATGCTGAGCGATAAACACATCACGAATGCCGAGTGGGTGCCGAGCCTGGACCGTGGGCCATATGCATTAATGAGATAAACAAAGCGCTTTTTATTGGTTCTGGTGACTATAGAGCTGGGGCATGCTGACTACATCAACGATTAAGGAGCCGCATCATGAAACATTCCCTGACCACACTGAGCCTGTTAGCCACCCTGAGCCTGGGCTCGGTCCAGGCCGCCGAAGTGGAGTTGTTACACGTCTCCTATGATCCGACCCGCGAGTTGTATCAGGAATACAACAGTGCTTTTGCCGCCTTCTGGAAAGCCAAGAGTGGCGATGATGTGGTGGTCAGCCAGTCCCATGGCGGCTCCGGCAAGCAGGCTCGCGCCGTAGCTGACGGTCTGGAAGCGGATGTGGTATCGCTGGCATTAGCCTATGACATCAATGCTATCGCTCAAACCGGATTAATTGCCGATGACTGGCAGCAACGGCTGGCCAACAATGCAGCCCCCTTTACCTCCACCGTGGTGTTTCTGGTACGCAAGGGCAACCCCAAGCAAATCAAGGATTGGGGCGATTTAGTCCGTGATGATGTTTCCATCATCACGCCGAACCCGAAGACCTCGGGCGGAGCACGCTGGAACTACCTGGCCGCCTGGGGCTATGCGCTGAAACAGAGTGGCAGCGAAGAGGGGGCCAAAGCTTATGTCAGCAAGCTCTACCAACACGTCAAGGTTCTCGACTCGGGAGCTCGGGGGGCCACCACCAGCTTTGTCGAACGCGGCCTGGGTGACGTGCTGCTGGCTTGGGAAAATGAAGCCTATCTGGTGCTGAATCAGCCCGAGAGCCGGGGTGAGTTTGAACTGGTCACCCCTTCGGTCTCCATTCTGGCTGAACCCCCGGTTGCAGTCGTGGATAAGGTCGCCAAGAAACATGGCACAACCGCCGTGGCCACCGCCTATCTGGAGCATCTCTATTCCGATGAGGGCCAGACCATAGCCGCCAAGCACTTCTATCGGCCAACCAATCCGGCCATCGCCGCCCAATACAGCAATCAGTTCTCTCAACTCCAACTGTTTACCGTCAAGGAGCTGGAAGGCGATTGGAACAAAGCCCAGAAGAAACACTTTGCCCGCGGTGGTCTGTTTGACCAGATCTACCAACCCGGTCGCTGATCTGAATACGGCCCATGACAATGGGCCGTTTTTCCCCCTGCATATGAGCCATCGCCTATGAGTCATATTCTGATCGTTCCAGGCCTGCATAATAGCGGGCCCCAGCATTGGCAAAGCCTGTGGCACCAGCAGTACCCGCACTGGTTACGGGTCACCGGGCAAACCTGGGAGCGGGCCGATCTGGCCACCTGGAGTCAGCGGGTTGCCGACCTGCTGGTCGCCAGTAATGAACCGCTGCATCTGGTCGCTCACTCCTTCGGGTCGCTAGCCAGTATTGCCGCCGCCGCCCGTCATCCGGAGAAGGTAGCCTCGCTGTTTCTGGTCGCCCCCGCCGATCCGGCCCATTTCGCCATTGCCGACCGGGATCTGCCGCTGCCGCCTCCGGTTCCCGGCGTGCTGGTCTCCAGTCAGAATGATCCCTGGATGAGTGAGCCACGCGCCCGGTACTGGAGCGAGCGTTGGCAACTCGAGCTGCACGATGCCGGATCCGCTGGGCACATCAATGCTGAATCGGGTCACGGCGATTGGCCTGCGGGTCTGCAGTTACTGGCGACCTTGTTACAGCAGCATCACTTTGCCACCGCCTCTTCCCCACCGCGTCAGCGAAGGGCATGAGTCATACCATGTGATACCCCCGAATCAAGGGCATCCAAGCAGCGGGATGCCCTTCGTTTTTCCACCGCCACCTGCAATTACTCCGCTAGAGCGACATTTCACGAGCCAATTTTCTATTTTTGAAATTCTTAGCAAAAAATTGGCATAAGAAAGAGCTTTAACTTATTTGTCGCTTTCCCAAGGAATGCGCACAATCATCCCATCTATGGATATTTGTTTATTAGAAAAGGGTTCGTTATGCGATTTCGTTCCTACTCTGTGCTGCCAGGCTTCGGCCCAACACTGGGTTTCAGCCTGCTCTATCTGGGGTTGATGGTGTTGCTGCCGATCTCGGCACTGGTGCTGTATAGCATCACGCATCTGAGTGCCGCCGAGTTCTGGCAAGTCGTCAGCGAGCCCAGAGTCGTCGCTTCATTCAAGCTCAGTTTCCTCGCCTCGCTGGCGGCCGCGCTGATCAATAGCCTGTTCGGTCTGATCCTGGCCTGGATCCTGGTGCGCTACGAATTTCCCGGCCGCCGCCTGATCGATACCCTGATCGACCTGCCCTTTGCCATGCCGACCGCTGTCTCCGGCATCGCCCTGTGCGCCATTTTTGCCAACAATGGCTGGATCGGTAAATTGCTGGCGCCCTGGGGCATCGAGTTGGCCTACAACCCCATCGGCATCGTCATCGCCCTGACCTTTATCGGTTTACCGTTTGTGGTTCGTACCCTGCAACCCGTGCTGAAAGAGAGTGAGCGCGAGCTGGAAGAAGCAGCCGCCAGTCTGGGCGCCAACCGTCTGCAAACTTTTGTCCGCGTCATCTGGCCTGGCTTGGTACCGGCATTATTGACCGGCTTTGCACTAGCCTTTGCCCGCGCCATCGGTGAGTACGGCTCGGTGATCTTCATCGCCGGGAACCTGCCCATGGTCTCCGAAATCGCACCCCTGATGATCATGAGCCACCTCGAGGAGTACGACTACGCCGGAGCCTCGGCCATCGCCGTGGTGATGCTCGCCTTCTCGTTCGCCCTGTTATTACTGATTAACAAACTGCAGGCTTGGAGCTGGCAGCGTATCGGAGGAGTCCGCGCATGAGTCAGGAAATTACGGTAACCCCGATCCAGCAAGTCACTCGCGAACCGAGTTGGGTACGCTGGCTGCTGATTGGCCTGGGAGTCGGCTGGTTTGTGTTGCTGCTACTGTTGCCGCTGGCCACTATTTTTGTGCAGGCATTCAAACAGGGACTGACGGTGTTTTTTGCAGCCATCAGCGAGCCGGATGCCTTGAAAGCGCTAGGACTGACCGCGCTGGTCACCTTGCTATCGGTGCCTTTGAACCTGGTGTTCGGGGTTTCGGCCGCCTGGGCTATTGCCCGCTTCCGCTTTCCGGGCCGTCAGTTGCTGATCACCTTGATCGACTTGCCGTTTTCGGTGTCACCCGTGGTTGCCGGTCTGATGTTCGTACTGCTATTCGGCAGTCGCGGTTGGTTTGGCCCCTGGCTCAGCGAGCACGATATCAAAATCATCTTCTCGACCCCGGGCATCATACTGGCGACCACCTTCATCACACTGCCGTTTGTGGTCCGCGAGTTGTTGCCGCAGATGGAAGCCCGGGGCAGTGAAGAGGAAGAGGCCGCCATGGTGCTGGGAGCCAGTGGCTTGCAGATGTTCTGGCGCGTGACCCTGCCCAGTATTCGCTGGAGCCTGATGTATGGCCTGCTGCTCTCCACCGCCCGCGCCGTGGGGGAATTTGGCGCCGTATCGGTGGTTTCCGGCCATATTCGCGGCCAGACCAACACACTGCCGCTGCATATCGAGATCCTCTACAACGAATATCAAACCAGTGCCGCCTTTGCCGTGGCAACCCTGCTGGCCCTGTTCGGCATCTTCACCCTGTTGGGTGAGACCCTGCTGGCCCGCCTGCGTGGCCCTGCTGGCCATTGATGACCAAGAATTGAATGGAAAGGTGAACAGATGAGCATCCAGGTTCAACAACTCAACAAGCACTTCAATCAGTATGCGGCGCTCGATAACATCAACCTCGACTTCAAGGATGGTGAACTGGTTGCCCTGCTGGGACCCTCCGGCTGCGGCAAGACCACACTGCTGCGCATCATCGCCGGTCTGGAGCAAGCCGATACCGGCCGCATCGTGATCCGGGGCGAAGATGCCTCCGACCTCCATGTCCGCGAGCGCAATGTCGGCTTCGTATTCCAGCACTACGCCCTGTTCCGCCATATGACGGTGTTCGAGAACGTGGCCTTCGGACTGCGGGTCAAGGCGCGCCGAATTCGCCCGAATGAGGCCGAGATCCAGCGCCGGGTCAAAGAGTTACTGGATCTGGTGCAGCTGGGTCATGTTGCCAGCCGCTTCCCGACCCAACTCTCCGGCGGCCAACGTCAGCGCGTTGCTCTGGCGCGGGCACTGGCGGTGCAGCCCAAGGTGTTGCTGCTGGATGAACCCTTCGGCGCGCTGGATGCCCAAGTGCGCAAAGAGCTGCGTCGCTGGTTACGGGATCTCCATGATGAGTTGCACGTCACCAGTCTGTTTGTTACCCACGATCAGGAAGAGGCTCTGGAAGTCGCCGATCGGGTGGTGTTGATGAACGCCGGTCGCGTCGAACAAGTCGGCACACCCGCCGAGGTCTATGACCATCCGGCTACGCCCTTCGTGCACCGCTTCCTCGGCAGCGTCAACCTGTTCCACGGTCGCGTCAGCGAACAGGGATTGGGCATTGGCGACCAGACCCTGAGCGGCCATATTCCCGCCCATTTGCTGCAAGGCTCCGCGGCCGTGGCCTATGTGCGCCCCCATGAACTGGAGCTGTCGCCAGAAGGCAGCGGGGACGGCCTTAGTGCCAGCGTGGAGCGTCTGTTGCCGATGGGCTCACGGATCCGTGTCGAGTTGCGTGGTAATGGCGGTCTGAATGGGGCACTATTTGAAGCCGAACTGCCCAAGGAAGCGGTGCAGTTCCTCAAACCCGGACAAACGGTGCGTCTCTCGGCCCGTCAGGCCCAGGTCTATCCGGACTATGAAATCTAGTATCCCGGGCCGCTACGGCGGCCCGGAGCCGCTGAGCCAAGGAGCCAGGCGTGAACTTTCAACAACTGCGCATCATCCGTGAGTCCGCACGCCGGGATTACAACCTGACCGAAGTCGCCAACGCCCTCTATACCTCTCAATCCGGCGTCAGCCGCCACATTCGCGAACTGGAGGATGAATTGGGCATCGAACTATTTATCCGCCACGGCAAACGCCTGCTCGGCATGACAGAGCCAGGCAAGGAGCTACTGGTGATCGCCGAACGCATGCTCAGTGATGCCAACAATATCCGCAAATTGGCCGAAACCTTTGCCAACCGCGAACATGGCCGCCTGCACGTGGCGACCACCCATACCCAGGCGCGTTATGCCCTGCCCCGGGTGGTCAAGGAGTTCCGCAGTCAGTTTCCGCAAGTACAGTTGGAGCTGAATCAAGGCGGGCCGGAAGAGATAGTGCGTCTGCTGCAAAGCGGCGACACCGACATCGGCATCAGCAGCGAGCGCCTGGATCATGCCGAAGGCATAGTCGCCTTCCCCTACTACCGCTGGCACCACAATATCGTGGTTCCGGAAAACCACCCTCTGACTCTGGAGCCGGAGCTGACGCTGGCACACATTGCCCAGTGGCCCATCATCACCTATCAGGCGGGTTTGACGGGGCGGGCTCGTGTGGATGAAGCATTTGCCGCAGCAGGCTTGCAGCCGGAAATTCTGCTGACCGCTCAGGACTCCGATGTCATCAAGACCTATGTCGAGCTGGAGATGGGGGTGGGCATTCTGGCCGATATGGCGTTCGATGCCCGCCGAGACACAGGCCTGGTGCAACTGGATGCCAGCCATCTGTTCGCCGCCCACACCGCCTGGATCGGCCTGAAGAAGGGACAATATCAGCACAATTTCGCCTGGCAGTTTATTCAGCTCTGTAACCCGGATCTGGCCTCGAGCGATATCCAGGCTCGGGTCTTCGGCAGCGATCCGGTACTCGATTACGAAATCTAGTGTTCCGACAGGCAGTGGCCTTAACCCAGCAGAGCCACTAGCAGGGCCAACAGTAGCGAACAGCCGATATTCAACACCAGCCCCACCCGCAGCATCTGCCGCTGGGGCACACGCCCGGTGGCATACACCATGGCATTGGGTGGTGTCGCCACCGGCAACATGAAGGCACAAGAAGCCGCGAGTGCCACCATCACCGCCATCATGGTCGATGAGAACCCTAGTCCCGAGGCAAGAGGGGCAAACAGCGGGATCAGCAAGGCCGCGACCGCGGTATTGGATGCCAGCTCGGTCAGAAACACCACAAAGCTGGCGATTGCCAGGATCAGAACCCAGGACGGGGCGCCATAGCACCACGCCATGAGCTGGCTTGCCAAAAAGGCACTGGTGCCGCTGCTTTGCAACACGGCAGAGAGGCAAAGACCGCCACCAAATAACAGCAGCACGCCCCACTCGGTCTGCTGCTCTATCTCCGTCCAGCTCGCGACGCCCGACACGCCGACCGCGATCACCGCCAGCAAAGCCACCAGCGAGTCGAATTGTTCGAGTCCACCCAGCCAGGACGACAGTGGTCCAGAAAAAATCCACGCCAATACAGTGCTGGCAAAAATCAGCAGGGTACAGATGCGAGGCGGAGTCCATTGCCAAACCGACGTCGTCTCCTCGGCCAGGATAGGATGATCAAGATTGGGCCGCAGCAGCAAGTACAAGACAGCCAATGCCAGTGGCCAGAACAGCAGCATGACGGGAATGCCGAACTGCATCCAATCCATGAATCCGAGATGAGCGTAGCCCGCAGCGATGGCATTCGGCGGGCTACCGACTAGCGTCCCCATGCCGCCGATGTTGGCACTGTAGGCCACACCGAGCAGCACAAAAGTATGGGTATTGAGCTGATGTTCACGGTCGATATTGGCCAACAGCCCCACGGCTAATGGCAACATGATGGCCACAGTCGCGGTATTGCTGATCCACATGGAAAGCAGCAGCGTTGCCAAGAACAACAGCAGGACGGCACGCGACAAACGTCCGCCCGCCAGATGGATCAACCAGCGCGCCAGTTCGGTGTCGAGTTGTTGACGATGCAGAGCCGCGGCCAGGGCGAAGCCGCCAAGAAATAGATACAGCACAGGGTTGGCAAAATGACTGAGCGCCTGTGTCAGTGGCAGCAGTTGTAGTATCACCGCCAGCACAGGTACCAGCAGGGCAGTCAGCGTGATATGTACGGCTTCGCTCAACCACAGCAGAGCGATACACACCAGCAAGGCCACGCCGTGATTAATCGCGGTCGCCCAAGGCAGCCACCGACTGAGGCCCACCAGAGCCAGTAACGCCAACAGCAACCAGAACCCTTTCATGGTCCTTAGGGTGGTCATCATGACCTCCGATGATGCGGTTCCCTCTTTGAGCCTAGTTCTGCCGCTGTGAATTGACATAAGGCTCTCTGCTTAAAATTTGGCCAGCTTTATGCACAGTATTGGATAGCAGGGCAGAGCGACCTCATTGCCCAGACGAGTCATCACGGAGGTAACCTATGAATACCCACTTCGCCCATCAACAACTCGCTGAAACCTGCCGCTCTATCGGTGCCATCTTTACCTATGAAGAGGCCGAAGGCGAGGCGCGAGCCTGCATCATCAAGGGACAACATTGGTGGAGCCTGATCCTCAGCACCGATGGCGATGACAACCTCTGGCTCAGTCAACTCCAGCAACTGCGTCACCATCATTAAGGCGAGAACAACATAGTTGCGCTTCGCAACCTTAATCCGCTACTATCGGATCCATGACTCCGATAGCGAGGTAAACCCGATGGATGCTCGCACCCTGCGCGCCCGCTCCCGAGAACTGGTTCGCGAATTGGGCATGTTTGCCCCCCAGTGCTGCGCCACCCCACTCACCCCGGTTGAGGCCCACCTACTCATCGAACTCGAATCAGGCCCACTGACCAATAACCAGTTGGCGGAGCGACTGCGGGTGGACAAGTCCAACACCAGCCGCCCCTTGAGTCGCCTACAGGAACGCGAACTGGTGATACGACAACCTCACGCCGTTGATGGCCGCAGCCAGGAGCTCGGCCTGACAGCAAGTGGCCAACGTTTGTTGCATGAATTGCATCGGGATCTGGACCAGCACAGCGATCAGGTGTTAGCCCAATTGAGCCCGCAGGAGCAGCAACAACTACAACAAGGGCTGGAGCTCTACTTGCGCGCCCTGCAGTCTCATCGTCTGCAGCAGGGCTACCAGATCCGACGCTTACAACCGGAGGATCAATCCGCCATTGCCCAGGTGATCCGCCTCGTTTCTGCCGAGCATGGGCTAACCGCCGACAAAGGGTATGGCGTCGCCGATCCAACGCTGGATCAGCTCTACCCGCAGTACCAAGGTTCCGACCGAGCTTACTGGGTCATTACCGACGCCCAGGGAGCTATCCTGGGTGGCGGTGGTATTGCACCGTTGCAAGGTGCAAATGGTGCCGTGTGCGAATTGCAAAAAATGTACTTTTTGCCTGAGCTCCGCGGTAAGGGGCTCGGCCGCCGCCTAGTCTTGCAAGCGCTGGCATTCGCCCGCCAATCCGGCTACTCCTGTTGCTATCTGGAAACCACCGCGGCCTTGCGCCAGGCGGAACGACTGTACCAGAGTCTCGGTTTCCGTCACCTGCAGACCGCTATGGGGAACACGGGACACTGTGATTGTGAAATACGGATGAGCCTGGAGCTGACTCCCGAGCTGAGCCCGGTCGATCGTCAAACAACGACCACCATGACGGCCGCCTGCCATTGCGCCGGTGCGGCAGATCAAAACAACGACGCGTAAATGGATGGCCTCGGTCTGATCTCAATCCCGGAAATCGGCCGGAGGCTCTTCGCCATCATTCAAGTAAACGAATACCCCAGCAAGATGTGCAGCCCCCATGACGACTCCCATCATCATCAACACCGGCAGTATGCCGCCGAGGTGGTACACCAGCAATAAGGCTGCCACAGCAACAACCACTCCGTAGGCAATCAAGGATTTAACCAGTGGTTTATATTTCATAGACATAAAATTCGGCTCCCCGCGGTTCACTGACCAGCAAGCTACCCGCTGCTCAGACATGCAGGACCAAGCCTATGAAGAGTGACAGGAGCGGCGCTTGATTTTTTGCGCCAATCAATGAGCGACCAATTGGCAGTCCTATGCACTATTCCTTGGATAATCAGAATTCGGTTTGATGCGGCCAAATCATCCGGACAACAGCCAACGGAAAAAACTTGCCCTCACACCGTGACAACGATTGAGCCGACGCAGGCTATCGCTTAGACTTTGCGCAGTTTTGTTACTGGGATCACATGATGGATCTGTTAGCGTTAATTCTCGATTTTATTCTGCACGTCGATGTACATCTGCAGAGTCTGATGAACAACTATGGGCTCTGGGTCTATGCCATTTTATTCCTGATCATCTTCTGCGAAACCGGTCTGGTGGTAACACCCTTCCTGCCAGGAGACTCGCTGTTGTTCGCCGCCGGAGCCCTGACCGTGGGCACGGCCCTGGATGTCAATCTGTTGGCAGGGGCTTTGATTGTTGCCGCCGTGCTCGGCAATATCACCAACTACACCATTGGCCACTTCTTTGGTGAGCGCTTATTCCAAAATCCGAATTCGCGGGTATTCCGTCGGGATCATCTCGACAAGACTCACGCCTTCTTCGCTAAACATGGCGGTAAAACCATCATTATGACCCGGTTCTTACCGATCGTGCGCACCTTTGCCCCCTTCGTCGCCGGTATGGGCGCCATGACCTATAAGCGGTTTATGGCATTCAACTTTATCGGCGGTTTTTTGTGGGTGGTGTCATTTGTCTATGCCGGTCATTTCTTCGGAAATTTGCCGGTGGTACGCAAAAACTTCACCATGCTGATCATCGGGATCATCGTCATCTCGTTGCTGCCGCTGCTCATTGAAGGCATCCGTCATCGTCTGAAGCGCGCATCGGTCTGAACTCCTCCCCCAAAGCCATAAACAAGGGCGACCGTTTCCGGCCGCCCTTGTTGTATTAGCGCAGGGTCATGACGTTCGCGAAGGTTTACTCTTCGAAGAAAGTGCCCCAGCCGTCATAATCAACACCGTATTTTTCGCACAGCGGCAGCAGGCTCTCGATTTCCGCCACGATGCGATCCGTTTCCAGAGAACCATCCTTACTGGCATCGAAGCAGAAAATCAGCGAGCCATCCTCCAGCTCCAACTCTTCCGCATCAGTCACTTCGAAACCAACCTTGAACAAGTCGACAGCCAGTTTCTCCAAGCGATCAAAGTTCTGACAGGCGAAGTGATGCTCAATGGTGTATTCCGATTCCGGATTACTGCCATCCTCCAGCAGTTCGCTGATGATGGCATCCGTCTCTTCGCGCCATTCGTTAATCGTGGTCATTGTGCCTCCTCGGCCGCTAAGTTACAGACCTGCCAGCTTCTCGTCGGACAGGTTCAGATCATCATTGTGATTGATGCCAATCCCTCGGCTCAGCACGGTCTCGGCAATCGCCTTGGCTTCATCCAGAGAGTGCATCACATAAGTGCCACACTGGTATTCATTCAATTCGGGGATCGCTTGCTGATCCATGACCCGGGTGACATCCGCCATCGCATCGGTCCAGGCTTGCGCCACTCGCTCTTCACTAGGCGCCCCAATAAGACTCATATAAAAACCAGTACGGCAACCCATGGGGGAAATGTCGATGATCTCGACCCCATCACCATTCAGGTGATCGCGCATGAAACCGGCAAACAGATGCTCCAGCGTATGAATGCCCTTCTCCGACAGGATTTCCTGATTCGGGCGGCAAAAACGCAGATCAAACACCGTAATGGTATCCTTACCCGGGGTTTGCATGGTCTTGGCTACCCGAACAGCAGGCGCCAGCATGCGGGTGTGATCGACTTTAAAGCTATCTAACAAAGGCATGACAAGATTCCTCGCGGGGTAAAGATTAAAAATCACATTGCCGATATTGCGCGGCATAACGGTTGGAACGAGCCTCAACCTTACGAGCCGTCGTCATCAGCCAGGCTTTGCTCTTGTAGGTACCACGGCGATATCCGCCCCAGCCCTCATGGTAATTAAGATATTGCCGGTACGCATCCCACTTGGAGACGCCATTGATCTTCTGTGCCTTCCAGGTGTACCAGCCCATAAAATCGATGGCATCGGCAAAATCATCCCGATCCGCCCAACTATTTCCGGTCTCCCGCTGGTAGTCACTCCAGGTCTCATCCTTGACCTGTGCAAAGCCGTACGCGGAACTGGCACGACCCAAGGGGATAAACAGAAAATAACGCATCGGCGGTTGCGCATCATATTTGAAACTCGACTCCTGATACATCATCGCCATCGGCACCTGGATCGGAGTTCCCCACTTCTCGTTCATCTCTTGCGCTGCTTCGTGCCAGTCACTCTTGTCACGAAAAATGGCGCATAAGTCCTCCGGATTATCCGGACGCGAAGTACTGGTGCTACACGCGGTGGCCAACAGGCAAATCATCAGGGTAAACAGACAACGCAAACTGGAGATCCTTTCTTGATACCTCGAACAAGGCCGGCATAACCGGCCCGGAGTCAGCGCGCTTTATACGGCTTCTTCGTTCTCTTCACCAGTCCGGATCCGGATCACTCGCTCCACTGGCGTCACGAAGATTTTACCATCGCCAATCTTGCCGGTGTGGGCACTCTTGGTAATCGCCTCGATGCAGCGCTCGACATCATCGTCCTGCACCACCAGATCCAGCTTCACCTTGGGCAGGAAATCGACCACATATTCGGCACCACGATACAACTCGGTATGCCCCTTCTGACGACCGAACCCCTTCACCTCGGAGACGGTCATCCCACTGATACCGAGATCCCCCAGTGCCTCACGGACATCATCGAGTTTGAACGGTTTGATAATGGCTTCAATCTTCTTCATGAGAACTCCTTGAACGACTCGGTCGGCGCGCCCGTTCCCCCTGCAATGGTCCAATAATTTTCGACGCGCGAGCAGGAACAGCACTGAATAAATAACGAATGAACGACGGGAATCATAAAGAAAAGTGCCCAGCGGCACCAGTAATGGTCACGAGCAAATCCTCGAACAGCGAGTCTGCCAACACTCTTTGCTGTCAGGCTCAATCAAACCACAACTCATGAACCGTCGCCTGGGCATAGGGTGTGATGATGCCTTGCAGTGATAAATGCTGGGGGATCTGTTTGCCATCACGCCAGATGACGACCACCTCGACCTGTTTATATGCTGGCAGTTGCGGCCATTCGCTAGCTGCTGGCCCATCCGCCACCTGCCAGTTCAATTGCAAGGCGCCATCGTCATGGACACCCGCCATCAAAGTCCCTCCCTGATCCTGACGAATATCCTCATAAGCAGATGAACCCGCAGCCTGATGATGGAGCGATCGAAAGTTCCGCAGTTCTTCCAACTTCCCCTGTGCCAGCATCAACGCCTTGGACTGCTGGGTACTGGTTCGCTGGACGCGCAGCATATCGACATGCAATCGGGTCAAGCCTGCCGCACCTATCATCAGGATCGCCAAGCAGACCATTACCTCAATCAGACTCATCCCGCGCGATCTATTCCCTATCATAGAGCCTCCTGAATAGGCCAGCTTGCGGCCATCCCGTCGCAGCCCTTACCAATCTCGCCAACTCCCGGTGACCCGTACCAGCCGGAAGAAACTTGCCCCCTCCTGCATCCGCTGCAAGATCCGGGGCTCATAACGGATATTCAATTGCCGGGGATCCCCGGCCAGCGGTTGTTGACTGATCAAGGCGCCCTCAATCCGGGAGCCATCCGCCAGATGAACCGAGCCCAACGCAGCATCGGCGTCACCGGATGAGTCACCCGAAGTGGTCGATGAGTAGAGGATGACCACGCCAAAGAGTACGCTGGAGTCTTGCAGATAAAAGCTACCATCCCGGATCAACAGGATCACCGGAGCAGCGGCAGAACCAACACTCCTGGCTGGCACGCAGCTGCCGACTATCAAAATGAGCCCGCTGGATTCCGGCGTTACATCCTCACACCCCTGTCGTATTTCGCTGGCCTGATCTTCCAGCCACTGAATGCGCGCACCTTGCTCCCCCTGCGCGACAAAAAGTCCGTCCAGATAGTGCTGCATGGCGGCCGAAGGAATGATCGGAGCTTGCGGCTCAGCCTCCACAGGCTCGCTGATTGACGCGTCAGGTGGTGCCAGTGGGGCCGGCGCCAATTCAGGCGCCAGCACAGCCGTGGGGGGGAGTTCAGGATAAAGCGCTAACCAGGAAAATTGCTGCCGGATCCTGGCTCGCGCATCCCCCGTCGGGCTGCGGCCCTGAGCAACCAGCGTCACTAACGGACTGCCATCCGACGCTGGATAGCCTTTCCACCACAAAACACCATCCGCCAGGGTCTGGGATTCGGGAACTGTCTGTCCCTGGCGGGCCAATTGCGCCATGGCCAGCGCCATCCGGGATTCAGCATCGATCTCGGCCTGCCGGAATGCCTGTTCGCTGTAACCAATCTGTAGCTCTGACTGCATGACATCCACCGTCATCAGCGTCAGCACGCCCAGTAACAACAGGGTCACAACCACCAGGCTGATGGTGGCAAAGCCGGATGCGTTACTGATTCCGTAACCAGAATCTGCGCTCATCATGGACCTCCAACTCGGGATGCTGCGCATCGTGGGCGCTTAGACGCATCACATAGAGTCGGGGGTGGGCCTCTCCCTCGACGACTGGCAATAACTGAAAATTGGAAACCCGGATCGCCCCGTCAGCCATATCTTGCCAGCCAGAATCACGACAGTAGCTGGTCGGTTGTGTTTTCGTCCGCAGCCAGCTGTTCACTTCCAGCCTTTCGCCTGATTCGTTGAAGCGATAGCCGCGGATCTCCTGCTCGCCTCTGTGGACACCATCGGCATCGATATCCATCAACACCACCAAGCAGTGAGGCGCCAGATAAAGACTGGGCGCTGCCGCCACGGGCTTCATGCCAGGGCGAAAAGCACGGTAGCCCGCGCGGCGCAAATCCCGCTCCATGACATCCAGCAACACTTGTACCCCTTGCTGTAACCGGATCCGACTGAGCGCTCGAACATCGATCTGTAATAGCGACTGATGGAGACTGGATAAACACAAGGCCACACTCATGCCAACGACTAATGCCAGCATCAATTCAATCAGCGAAAACCCCGATGACTGGCGTCTCAACATGGTTCACTCCCGGTTCCAGGCTCACAGATCCGGACTCGACCATAGCCGCTGCTCTTCACCATCAGTTGCTGCGAATCGACCTGAAA
The DNA here is from genome assembly GCF_054780855.1 of Pseudaeromonas pectinilytica. Classification (NCBI taxonomy): domain Bacteria; kingdom Pseudomonadati; phylum Pseudomonadota; class Gammaproteobacteria; order Aeromonadales; family Aeromonadaceae; genus Pseudaeromonas; species Pseudaeromonas pectinilytica. The sequence goes on along the minus strand of NZ_BAAGVN010000074.1, from coordinate 44,994 downwards.
CAAAACATGGCCTGCCGCCATACCCGAACGCTGTCGCTGGATCCCCAGTTCACTCCCCTGGTAGGTCACCTCGGTCAGTTTCACCAGAGGCAGATCCTGACGACTCATCCCTCGGCTTCGCCCATCGCCCGCCACATCACACAGGGCATTGCAACCCGAGCATTCCGAATCCGGGCGATCAGTAATCCGATAGCACCAGTCCGGTTGTACGAAGAAATAGATATTCAGCTCATCCGTACCACGCCGAATGGCCTCGGCTCGGGTCTGGTAAATATCGCTATAGAGGCGGCTAGCGGCGGCGCTCAGCTGGGCTCGCTGCTGTTGCTGGTGATAGCTGGGCACAGCCACCATCAACAAGATGGTGGCCACCGCCATGGCTGTCAGCAACTCCAACAGGGTGAATCCGCACTTTTTATCTCGCACTATGCCTCCCGATCCCGAACTTGCGGGTGAAAAGAGTCATAGGAATAGAGTTCAACAGGAGTAGCAGCAATGGCTATATCTAGCAGCGGCAGCAGTTTGTTCGAGGTGATGATAACCCTGGCGATCGTCGCCATCCTGGCAACTGTCGGCTATCCCAGTTTTCAGTCTTACCTGCTCCAGGCGCGGCGAGGCGAAGCCCAGAACCACTTAATGGCCCTACAACTGCGGCAAGAGGAGTACCGATTGGTTCATGGTCACTACACCGCCGATATGCAGCTATTGCGACCGGAGCCGGGGAGCGATTACGACTTCCAGTTACGCCTGAATGACCTTGGTTATGTGTTGACCGCGAGCGCCCAGGCGGATGGCCGTCAATTTCAGGACACAGAGTGTCGATTACTAAGCCTGGATCAGGATCGGCAATCAGGACCGGAAGCCTGTTGGTAAACACCCCTTGTTAACATTAATTTATCATACTGATAAACATAGGAAAAAAATCGAATGGTTATTGCCTGTACAACAAAAATCTTTCATTAAAAAGACCCATTTCACCTGGTGAAGATTCCCTATAATGTCGAGATAAGAACCATTTCTGATACTATTGACAGTCTTCAAAAACTCGGCATGACGCTTTCCAGGGATATAAGGATATGAATTCGACCGTACATTCCACAGGCCGTGAACGCGAGTTTTCCCGGCAGCATAATCTGATCTCCACCACCGATGCCCAAAGCCGGATCCTTTACGCTAACGAACATTTTTGCAGCATCGCCGGTTATCCGGCAGAAGAGCTGGAGGGCGAGAACCACAACATAGTCCGCCATCCGGACATGCCCAAAGCGGCATTTGCCGACATGTGGCTACACCTCAAGGCCAAAAAGAGTTGGATGGGACTGGTCAAGAACCGGGCTCGCAACGGCGACCACTACTGGGTCAATGCCTATGTGACGCCGATCCTGGATGCTCAGGGTAACCTGATCGAATATCAGTCGGTGCGAACGGCGCCGGAGCGTGACGATATCCAGCGCGCCGAACGGTTTTATCAAACCCTCAACAGCGGCAAGTTGCCACGCGCCTTGCGCCGCAACCTGCCGGGCATCAGCACCCAGACCAAGCTACTACAGTTGTTGACCCTGACACTGCTGCTGGCAGGGCTGTTTGTGCCCTCACCGGTACTGGCTTACTCCGCGTTGGGTGGTTTGCTGCTGCAATTGGCCCACACCAGTTGGTGGAGCCGCCGTCTACAGCGGCTGGCAGGCATGGCTCGGGAACAGATGATCACCGATGTCACTCGCGTTCTGTATACCGAAAAAAATGATGAACTGGCGGCCATCGAACTGATGTTGCGCATGCGCAAGGCGGAACTCAGAGCCATCGTGGGTCGCTCCGGGGACACCAGCGACACTATCTTGCAAGCCGCCGAAGCGGATGTCGCCAATATCCAGTCCATTACGCAAAATCTGGAGCAGCAGCAGGCTGAAACTGAACAACTCGCCACGGCTATCGATGAAATGAGCCGCTCCATTCATGAAGTCGCCAGCAATGCGGCTGCGACATCCGATCTGGTAGCTACCGTGATGGATAACGCCAATAGCGGACGTCGCAGCGTGGAGCAGACCATATCCGCGGTCAATGGTCTGCATGACGAGCTGACCGAAACCACGCGCATCATAGGCGAGTTGACCAAGAGCAGCCTGCAGATTGAACAGATCCTGGATGTCATCACCTCCATCGCCGATCAGACCAACTTGCTGGCGCTGAATGCCGCCATCGAGGCGGCTCGCGCCGGCGAACAGGGTCGAGGCTTTGCCGTAGTGGCCGATGAAATCCGCTCTCTGGCGCTGAAAACCCGCAGCTCGACAGCCGAGATCCAAACCATGATCCACGAATTGCAAGGCACTGCCGAAGACGCATCGCGCACCATGGAAGCTGGACGAGCCGGTTCAGCCACATGCCGTGAACGGGTTGCGGTCACGGGAGAACAGTTGCAGACCATGCAACAGATGCTGGAACGCGTCACCGATGCCAGTCACCAGATTGCGGTCGCCGTGGAAGAGCAGGCCTGTGTGACCGATGAAGTGAATCGCAACATTCATAACATCAAGAGCTTTGCCGAAAACAATACTGAGAAGAGCCATCATGCGGTGGATCGTATTGGCCAACTGGTTGAGCGACTGCAGGCCTTGAGCCGACTGATCCAGCAATTCCAGCGTTGAACAAGCATAGCAGATAGTGGCACGACCTTTGCTTTAGTTGAGTCCTGTACTCGCAACATCAAAGGCCATCCACATGAAATATTGGAATACTCACTTCAGCCAGTTTCAGGCATTCAACTGGTTGATGGTCTGGCTCCTCATGTGCAGTAGTGCCATTCTGCTGTTTCCAGCAGAGAAGTTAGGGCCTGCTGCCGCTGAGTGGCTACACGCCTGCAGCCTCTATCTCTGGCTCGGGATCCTGGTTGCAGGCTCCTATTTCCTCAGTCAGCTGATCCTGATCCTGCTCGATTTAGCCCGCCACCACTACAGCAACTATCAGCAGCGGGAAAAGCTGGAGCAGATGGTTCGCTGCCTGGACTTTAGTGAGCGCGCCGTGCTGCGAGAGTTCATTTTACAGCGCAAGAGCGTCATCAAATTGCCGGTCACCGAGCCTGCCGTCAAAAATCTGTTGGATGCCGGGGTCCTGACCTATGCCTATGGCCAGCCCTTTTCCGAGGATGACATCATGATCAAGGCGTTGATGATCGCCCTGCCCGCTCGGCCGCTGATTACCTACAAGGCGCTGGGCCTGAGCAAGGGGAAGATGAGCGAAGAACAGATTGAGCAGATCATGAGTGCCCGTCCGAAATTCGCGGGCAAGGGATTCGGGCGCTAAGCCATTTACTCCTGAGTCACAACAACAGGCCGGGAATTCCCGGCCTGTTGTTTTTATTCGGTGCGGTTTTTCAGATAGCCGGCATAGTCCGGGATCTCTACCGAGATTTTCTGATTCATATGCGGGCAATCCATCAAGAAGTCCGCCGTCGCCTCGTTGGTGGCCATCGGAATGTTCCAGACGGCCGCCAAGCGCAGCAACGCCTTGACGTCCGGGTCATGAGGCACCGCATTGAGCGGATCCCAGAAGAAGATCAGCACATCGATTTTGCCTTCGGCAATCATGGCGCCCAGCTGTTGATCCCCGCCCATAGGACCGGAAAACAGACAGGTGATCGGGAGACCCGCCTCACGGCTTAACACGGTGCCGGTGGTCCCGGTAGCATAGAGATGATGCAGCTTGAGCTGCTCGCCCCGTACCTTGACCCAACGCACCAGATCCATCTTCTTGTTATCGTGGGCAACCAGAGCGACGCGCTTATGCGCGGCCATCTCGCGGCGAATTGTTGCTTGCATGAAACACTCCTTATGAAAAGCTGACCATTAGTTACCAGATCCGACCGACAAAACCAATCCGCAACGGAAAAGAAAAGGGCGACCGAAGTCGCCCTTTGCACCAGGAAGCATGAAAGCAATGTTATTCAGCTGACAGCGGGTTCAGCTTGGGTGCCATGCGCCAACACAGACACAGCCCCATCGCCAGCAGCGTTGGCAGCAGCCAGGCCAGCCCCAGATCAAACAACGGCAGGAAATTAAACAACTGCAGATCTACACCTGCGGTCTTCAGACCATCCAGCGCCCCGAATAGCATGGACACCAGCAAAACCAGGCGGAATGCTAGGCGCGGATGAGTGAAATGCTCCTTGAGGAAAGTCACCACCACCAGGGCCACGGCGACCGGGTAGATGGCCACCAGCACCGGGATCGACAGGCTGATCAGCGCCGAGAGACCAACGTTGGCAATCAGAGCACAGAGCAGACTCATGCCAATCACCAACCCCTTGTAACTCAAGCGCGGCCATAGGGTGTGGAAAAAATCGGCACAGGCCGAGGTCAACCCCACCGCCGTGGTCAGACAGGCCAGTGAAACGATCCCCGCCAGAATAAATTGTCCGGCCGGACCAAACAGCTTGGCGACATACAAAGCCACGATCTCGCCGCCGTTACTGGGCGCGCTCAGCAAGCCACCAGCAGTGGCCCCCAACTGGAACAAAGAGACATAGACAAAGTCCAGACCTGCGGCGGCGATCAAGCCAGCACGCACCAGATATCGGGTCTGCAAACGGCTATCGCTGATCCCCTTTTGCTTGAGCACGTCGATGATCAACATACCGAACATCAAGGCGCCAAAGGTATCCATGGTGTTATAGCCCTCCAGCAATCCTTTGACGCCGGGGTTGGCCAGATAATCGCCGGTGGCGGCAGGAACCGAGCCCTGTGGCGCGACGAGCACGGCGATGGCCAGCACCACCAGCAACAGCACCAGCACCGGAGTCAGCACCTTGCCAATGGCATCCAGCAGACGCCCTTGATTCAGCGAGAGCACCAACGACAAGCCAAAATAGCCAACGATAAACAGCGTCAGGCTCATTTGTCCGGCCTCGGCCCCCAGAAAGGGTTTCAGCCCCATCTCATAGGCCACCAGGCCAGTCCTCGGGGTGGCAAACGCCGGTCCGATAATGAGATAAGCGGCTACGGCAATGACAATGCCGACTCCCTTGGGCAACAGTTCGGTCATGGTCAGCAGACCACCACCGGCACGCGCCACGGCAATGATGGTGGCCAGTGGCAGACCGACACCCGTCACCAGAAAGCCGAGCATAGCCCAGCTCATCTGTTCACCAGCCAGGAATCCGGCCATCGGGGGGAAGATAATATTGCCTGCGCCCAGGAAGAAGGCGAAGGTCATAAAGCCCAGACCGATAATATCGGCGGTTTTCATGGTTTGACTCACAATGAACTCCAACTCTACATCTTTCGATTTTTTATAGGTTTATAAGATATTAATTCGGGCCCGAGGCCACAGAGCAAGCCACCATCCATGGTCATCAGAGCGGAATAATTGTCTGATGATATGGCTCGCGAAAAGAAGGCAGAAGGATAAAGCAATCGTTATTGAACACAAGATGGCGATTAAAGCTTCAGATAAAAGCCTCGAACCATTTCGCTGTATATATCGGAATATGAGCCATCGCCAGAACATATGACAATATCATTACCAAATAAACGGCCATTACCTCTACTTAATAGCAATAAAAAACGATTAGGCTCTTTTTGTGGCGTCGGAATTAAGCGCTGGGCAAACTCGACTCCTAACCCCAATTGCTCTGCCAGCAGCATAATCCGTTCTGCTGCCGCAATCGGTAACACCAGAGCGATGCGCCCGTTCGGCGCCAATAGCCGCAATCCATGTTCGAGCAATTCCTCATGACTCAGACTTGAGGTATGACGCGCCTGTTGGCGCATCGCTGACAGGAGTGTCTGACCATGTTGAAAGAAGGGTGGGTTGGAGACGATCAAATCAAATGGCTGGGTATCGAGCTGCTGCACCGCGGCAGTCACTACCATGATTCGCTCGGACCAGGGCGAGGAGGCAACATTTTCAGCTGCTTGCGCGGCGGCGCCCGGATCCAGCTCTACCGCCACGATCTGACAATCGGCGGCGGAACGTTGCGCTAGCATCAGAGCAATAAGCCCGGTACCGGTACCAATATCCAGGATCCGCGTCACCCCCGCCACCGGAGCCCAGGCGCCCAATGCTACGCCATCAGTGCCCACCTTCATGGCACAGCGATCCTGAGCAATCGAGAATTGCTTGAATGAAAACTGACCTTTGCCCATCGCGATGGCTTTTCCCCCTGATTTCGGTGCGAGAAGCGGATTTTATCATGCCACTGCCCTATAATGACGGCCCGAATATGTAAGCGAGTATCACCGTCCATGTCCTTCGACAACCTCGATCTTGACTCTTCACTGCTGCGCGCCGTCGCCGAGCAAGGCTTCGTCCGCCCTACCACCATCCAGCAACAGGTCATTCCGGTCGCCATGGACGGGCGAGATATTCTGGCGTCCGCGCCCACAGGAACCGGTAAAACGGCGGCCTTCCTGCTGCCAACCATGCAGCATCTGCTCGACTACCCACGGCGGCGCGCCGGTTCAGCCCGTGTACTGATCCTGACCCCGACTCGTGAGCTGGCGCTGCAGATCACCGAACACGCCAAAGCCCTGGCCGCCCATACCCATCTGGTGATCGCCGCCATCATAGGTGGCGTAGGTCACGACAAACAACTGCCTGCACTGACCGAGACCACCGACATCATAGTCGCCACCCCTGGGCGCCTGATGGAATACATCGAAGCCGAGAGCTTCGACAGTCGTGCCATCGAGATCCTGATCATCGATGAAGCCGACCGCATGCTGGATATGGGTTTCATCGGCGAAGTCGATCGCATCGTCGGTGAAGCGCGCTGGCGCAAACAAACCATGTTGTTCTCCGCCACGCTGGAAGGCACAGGGCTGGTCAAGTTTGCCAACGAAGTGCTTACCGAACCGGCCGAGCTGAATGCTGAATCCCCGCGCAGCGAACGCCGCAAGATCCAGCAGCTGATGTATCTGGCGGACTCTCCGGAGCATAAATTTGCCCTGCTCTGCCATCTGCTGCGCAGTGAAGAGGTCAAGCGCAGCATACTGTTCGTCAAAACCCGGGAACGGCTAGCCGAGCTCTCGGCACAACTGCAGGCCAGTGGCATCAACTGTGCCTGGATCCGTGGCGAGATGGAGCAGGAGAAGCGAGTCGAAGCGATCCGCCGCTTCCGCAACGAAGAAGTGAACGTCCTGGTCGCCACTGACGTTGCTGCACGGGGTATCGACTTGCCGGATGTCAGCCATGTCATCAACGTCGACTTGCCTCGCACCGCCGATGTCTATGTCCACCGCATTGGCCGTACCGGTCGTGCCGGAAAACGCGGTGTCGCCATCAGCCTGGTCGAAGCCCACGACATGCCGATGCTGGGTCGTATCGAGCGCTATACCGAAGAAGAGCTGCGTCGCCGCGTGATCGATGAACTGCGTCCGCAACACAAAACCGCCAAGGTCACCGGCAAGAAAAAGCCGGATGCCAAGAAAGAGAAGCGCAAAGAGCAGGACAAGCGTAAGGCTGCCGAGGCAGAAGAGCCGCGTAAGAAGGAGCGCCTGCGCGACAAGAAGAACAAGGGCAAGCCGGATTGGGCCAAGAAAAAGGCCGCGAAAGAAGCCGCTGCCGCCGCCAAAGAGAAGAAGCAGAGCGGCGAATAACCAGACGCTGAATCAAGCTGCACCGAGACATGAGCGCCATCAGCCAACAAGATGGCGCTCAGCCGAAGAATAGTTATCGCCACCCGTACCCTAGCTCCCCCTTCCTCATCCAAATCCTGAGCGCCTCCTGGCTGCCCACTCAGAACCACAGCCGGAAATCATCATCACGAGTCAGCCTCGTTCACGCGCAAGGCAACTTCTTTGATGCGGCTGCTGATAGTAATGCGCAGACTCTGTGATAACTGACGCCCTTTCCGGCAAAGTGAATTCCCAGCGCGCTAGCTCTGCTTTACAGTCGCTCTGCATTCGTTGTTTTATGCCTTCAGGATCCGCAGATGTTCAATGTGATTCGTCTCAAAGACAGTAAGTTATCCACCCGAGCCAGTTGGCTGTTTGCCAGTGGTTTACTTCTCATCATGGGCGGCAGTCTCTGCGTCTTGAGTCTGTTTTTCTTGCAGTCGATCGGCCAGATTGAACATGAATTTATCGCCCGCAGTAACCAGCAAGCCCGGGAAACTATTTCCCTCAAACTCAACGAGATGGCGACTCGATCCATGGACTGGGCTTACTGGGATGAAACCTACCAATTACTCAGCCGAGGAGACAGTGAGTTTGCCGCTCGCAATCTGAGCACCGAGTCACTGAAAACCAATGATGTAGACCTGATGGCATTTCTGAGTCGACAGGGCCAGGTACGCGAAGCCGTCGAGTTATCCTCTGCTGCCCCTGGAGTCTTGCAACCGTTAACTCCTTCGCGCTGGCAAGCGCTGAGTTCCAGTGAGGGCATCGGCGGTCGACTGTCATTCCTGTTGCAACGACCGGATCAGGAGCGAAAAACAGTCTCCGGCATCATAGCGCTGCAAGGTGAGCCCTATCTGATCGCGGTATCGCCCGTGTTAACCAGTTTGAATCAGGGGCCCGTGGCCGGCTGGATGATCTGGGGCAAGCGCATCAAGTCGTTCTTCCCGGCACAGTACCAGCGCATTCTGGCAACCGATGCCCAGTTACTCTCGCTGCAGCAGTATCCCATGTCGTTGGATAGCATCGTCGAGTCGGACGACAATCTGGAGATCCGCGAGCAGGATGATCGCATCCAGGCCTATAGCCAACTGCGGGATTTGAATCATCATGTGGTCGGCGTCATCCAGGTTTCCACCGCCCGGACCTTGCACCAAGGCGGCCAACTCTCCTTAGTGATCCTGTTTGCCCTGAATCTGGTCGGTGGCACAGCATTGCTGCTCCTGTTCCTGCGCTTGTTCCGCAAGCATGTGACCGAGCGCTTCAATTTGCTGGAGGATGGCCTCAAACAACTAGTCCACGCCAACTGGACAACCCAGTTGCATATCGAAGGGCAAGATGAAATATCCCAAGCCAGCAAGATCATCAATCAGTTGGTCGAGTCCAAGCAGCTATCGCGCTTAGCATTGGACGAGGTCGAACAAAAATTCGCGGCACTGTATGAAAACGCCAGCGTCGGCATCCTGATGGTTCATGACAACCAGATCCTGAGCTTGAATGAAACGGCGCACCACATGCTCGGTTACGAGCAGCAAGACAACCTGTTGGATAAACCCTTCTCCCAACTTTTTCCTACGTCTGCGCCAACAGAGCGCTATAGCCAGACCCGCTTTAACCAGATGCTGGCTCTGGGACACCGCATGGTCGAGTGGGAGCTGATTGGCCACTCGGGATGGCGCTTACCCTGCGAACTCAACCTAACACCGCTGACCCACACCGGGGATCCGGGATGGCTTATCACCATCCGGGATATCACAGAGCGCCGCAACAGCGAGAGTAAAATCAAGCGGCTGAGCCTGTATGACAACCTGACCGGCCTGCTCAACCGCCATCAATTGCAGGCTTTGCTGCAAGGGGATCTGGAGCGGCGAACCAGCCATGCCAGCTACTTCGCGCTGCTGTATATCGATCTTGCCCATTTCAAAAACATCAACGATACCTTCGGCCACAGCACCGGCGATGTGGTGCTGCGCGAAATTGCGGCGCGGCTGACCCGCCAGATGGGTGAACAGATACTCGCCCGCATCGCGGGTGATGAATTCGTGCTGTATCTGCCCCGCATCGGCACCTTCTTCCAACCGATGCGACTGGCCAATCATATCCGCGACTGGATCGCTGAACCCATAGCTGTCGATGATAACGAACTCAGTGTCACCGCCTGTGTCGGTGTCGTCATTGGTGGCAGCGAATTTACCTCGGCCGAAGATGTTTTACGCTGTGCCGACTACGCCCTCAGTCGCGCCAAGCAGCATCCGCAGCAACTGAAGCTCTTCACCCGTCATCTGTACCGGGAAGCCCTTGAATCAACCCTGATCAAGCGCGATTTGCCTCATGCCATCCGCAATGACCATTTGATCGCCTATTTTCAGCCGATTGTCGATGCGCAACATGGCCGCATGGTGGGCATTGAAGCGCTGGCGCGCTGGAACCATCCGGAGCAGGGATTTATCTCACCGGCCAAATTTATACCTATCGCGGAAGAAGGACCTCTGATACTGGAGCTCGGGGAAAAGATCCTGTTTCAGGCCTGCCATATCGGCCATCAACTCAATCAAAACCGTCAGGCTGCGGGACTATCGCCGCTGCTGATCCATGTCAATCTGTCGGCTCGTCACTTCGCCAGTCACACACTGCTGCCGACGCTGGAAGAAACATTGAGGATCACGCAGATGCCTCCCGAACAATTGGCCATCGAAATCACCGAGACCATGCTGCTCGAATCACCGCGCGAGTCCATCCGGCGTATGCAGCGCATCAAACAACTGGGCATTCATTTAGCACTCGATGATTTCGGCACGGGTTATTCAGCTCTCAACACCCTCTGCCAGTATCCTATTGATGTGGTGAAGCTCGATCGCAGTTTCGTGTTGCGATTAATGGAAGGAAAACAGGGGGAGTTGCTGGTGCGGGCCATCATCAACATGGCGCGGGATCTGGGGCTGGATGTGATTGCCGAGGGCGTGGAGACACAAGCCCAGCAGCAGCGACTGTGTGCCTTGGGGATCCGGGAAATTCAGGGGTTTTACTACTATCGCCCCATGTCGTCGGACGACCTGATGGCGCTGCAACAAAGCTGATGCCAGAAAATGGAAAACAAAAGGGCCATTTGGCCCTTTTTGTTATTTCAGGTCCTGGTAGATATCAGCTATCAGCTTCGGCACGGCGAAACAGCGGGCGCTCGGGTGTCGAACCCTCCGGGCAATAGCGGTATCCTTGCTCGGCAAAATCCAGCACCCCTTCCGGGCGATCAATCCGCTGCTTGACGATAAACCGCGCCATCATGCCCCGCGCCTTCTTAGCATGGAAACTGATGATCTTGTACTTGCCGTTTTTCTCATCCTCAAACACCGGCGAGATCAGCCGCCCGGCCAATGCCTTGGGTTTAACCGCCTTGAAGTACTCTTCCGAGGCAAGGTTCAGCACCAGAGGCGTCGACTGTTCAGCAAGCGCCAGATTGAGATGTTCGGTGATACGAGATCCCCAGAAGGTATAGAGATCCTTACCCCGTTCATTGGCAAGACGAGTACCCATCTCCAACCGATAGGCCTGCATCAGATCCAGCGGGCGCAACACCCCATACAGTCCAGATAGGATCCGAAGGTGCTGCTGGGCAAATTCAAAATCCTCGGCACTGAAATCGGCAACCGCGAGGCCCGTATAGACATCACCCTTGAAGGCTAAAATCGCCTGCCGGGCATTATCCAGATCAAACTCCGGCTGCCACTCGGCAAAGCGAGCTGCATTCAAACCGGCCAGCTTGTCGCTGATACTCATCAACGACGCCAGCTGGGCTGGCGTCAAGGTGCGGCAATGGGCGATCAAACGAGTCGATTCCGATAATAACTCTGGCTGACTGAAACGCTCGGTCACCCGAGGCGACTCATAGTCCAGGGTCTTGGCCGGGGATAACAGCACTAACATACGCAACACACTCCTAATCAATCGTCACGTTGTTCAGCATACCGGCATCCGGTGACACACCACCATCCAGTTTGATCATCAGGCGCACATCGTTGGGCGAATCGGCATAGGCCAGAGCCTCGCTATAACCAATAACCCCCTGGCGATAGAGATCAAACAGTGACTGATCGAAGGTCATCATCCCCTGCTCCCGCGACTTGGCCATCACCTCCTTGAGACGGTGCATCTCGCCCTTCAGCAAAATATCCTTCACCAAGGGTGTGCTAACCAATAACTCGAAAGCGGCACGTCGTCCCTGACCATCCCGAGTCGGAATCAATTGCTGGGCCACAATCGCTTTCAAGTTGAAAGAGAGATCGTACAGCAGCTGCCGGTGCTTCTCGACCGGGACCAAATGCAGGATCCGCTCTATGGCTTGGTTGGCATTATTGGCGTGCAAGGTTGCCATACACAGGTGGCCAGTCTCGGCAAAGGACAGGGCAAACTCCATGGTTTCCTGAGAGCGAATTTCCCCCAGCAGGATCACATCCGGAGCCTGACGCAGTGCCGACTTGAGCGCGGCATCAAAGGAATCAGTATCGGTTCCCACCTCGCGCTGGGTGATCAGCGAGCGGCCATGGCGATGCACAAATTCCACCGGATCTTCGATGGTCAGAATATGACCATCCGTAGTCCGGTTACGGTAGCCGATCATGGCCGCCTGGGTTGTCGACTTACCTGCCCCGGTCGCGCCGACAAACAGCAACAAGCCGCGCTTGGCAACCCCGATTTCACGCAATATCCCTGGCAGGAACAGCTCTTCTATGGTCGGGATCTCGGTCACAATGCGCCGTAGCACCATGCCGGGACACCCCATCTGCCAGAAGCAGCTGATCCGGAAACGACCCAGCTCCGGACGTTGAATGGCAAAATTGGCTTCATGACATTGGCAGTAGCGGTCGTAGGCGGCTGGGGTCATCACCTCACGAATAAATTCCGAGACCATCTCGTCATCCAGGCGCACTGTGCCCAGCGCCACCAGCTTGCCGTTGACCTTTAAACAGGGTTCGATCCCCACCGAGAGAAAGAGATCCGAACCCTTCTGATCCACCAGCAGCCGTAACAGGCTATCGATTTTCATCGTCTATTCCTTAGATGCTATTTGGATCCATGGCCTTGGTCTTGGCATCGGCCTGAGTCACTAACCCTCGGGCTACCATCTGCTTGAGGCACTGATCCATGGTTTGCATGCCGTGAATCATCCCGGTCTGGATCACCGAATACATCTGGGCAATCTTGTCTTCCCGGATCAGGTTCCGGATAGCCGGGATACCAATCATGATTTCGTGAGCAGCGACGCGACCGCCCCCCACCCGTTTGAGCAGCGTCTGGGAGATAACTGCCCGCAACGATTCGGACAACATGGAACGCACCATGTCCTTCTCGGCGCCGGGGAAGACGTCGATGATCCGGTCTATGGTCTTGGCTGCCGAGCTGGTGTGCAAGGTACCAAACACCAGATGCCCAGTTTCCGCGGCGGTCAGCGCCAGACGTATGGTTTCCAGATCCCGCATTTCCCCGACCAGCACGATATCCGGATCTTCCCGCAATGCAGAACGCAATGCATTGCTGAAGCCCAAGGTATCGCGGTGCACTTCCCGCTGGTTAATCAGGCAGCGTTTGTTTTCATGGACGAATTCGATGGGGTCTTCAATGGTCAGGATATGGTGATGAAATGACTCATTGATGTAGTCAACCATGGCCGCCAGCGTCGTGGATTTACCGGAGCCGGTTGGCCCGGTCACCAGCACCAGGCCACGCGGGTATTCGGATATCTGCCGGAAAATATCCGGCGCACCGAGTTCGTCCAGACTCAGCACCAGGCTGGGAATGGTCCGGAACACAGCCGCGACCCCGCGATTCTGGTGAAAAGCGTTGACCCGGAAACGCGCCAGATTGGGCACCTCGAACGAAAAGTCGACTTCCAGATTCTCTTCCAGCTCTTTGCGCTGATGGTCGTTCATGATGTCATACACCAGGCTGTGCACCTGACGATGCTCCAGCGCAGGCAAGTTGATCTTGCGTACGTCGCCATCCACCCGGATCATCGGCGGGACCCCGGCAGAAAGGTGTAGATCCGATGCTTTATGTTTTACACTAAACGCCAATAATTCTGTGATATCCATGTGTTACCCACTCTTCGTCAATCTAGGCACTTGTAAAACTACTATGAGCGATATTGCCCAACACTTACTACAGGTTCAGACACGAATTGCCGAAGCCGCCGCCCTGGTGGGCCGTTCGGCTTCAGAAATCCAGCTCTTGGCGGTCAGCAAGACCAAGCCTCTGGCTGCAGTGCTGGCCGCTTATCAGGCTGGCCAACGCCGCTTTGGTGAATCCTATGCACAAGAAGCCGTCCAGAAGGTGCAAGCCTTGCGTGACGCTGGTGTGAGCGATATTGAATGGCACTTCATCGGGCCCTTGCAGTCGAACAAAACTCGTCCCATCGCCGAACATTTTGACTGGGTCGATAGCGTAGACCGGCTAAAAATTGCCGAACGCCTCAATGCACAACGCCCCGATGACTTACCACCGCTGAACATCTGTATCCAACTCAATATTAGCGGAGAAAGCCAGAAATCGGGTACGACCGAAGCCCAAGTTTTGGATCTGGCTACCCGGATCCATCAATTTCCACGTCTGAAATTGCGCGGTTTGATGGCGATTGCAGAAAATACCGAGGACGATGCAGTGCTCAAGCAGAGCTTTTTGCGTCTGCAGCGGCTTTTTGGCACATTACAGCAACAATTTCCGTCCATGGACACGCTGTCCATGGGCATGACCCACGACCTTGAGGTGGCTGTTGCCTGTGGCAGTAGCCAGGTGCGGATTGGCACCGCCATCTTCGGGGCACGAGACGACAGGCAGGACTAATGGAACAGCGCAAGATTGCTTTTATTGGCGGCGGCAACATGGCCCGCAGCCTGATCAGTGGGCTGATCAATGCCGGTCACCCGGCTCACCTGATCCACGTCACCGACCTGGATCAGGACAAGCTCACCGAACTGGCCGAACAGTTCGGAATCCAGGCAGGGATGGATAATGCCCTCGCCGCACAACAAGCCGATGTACTGGTGCTGGCAGTCAAACCACAGTACATGGCCGAGATGCTGACCGCCCTGACTGCAACGCTGGGCGATTACCAGCATAAACTGGTGATCTCCATTGCCGCCGGGATATCAGTCACTCGCCTGAGCGAGTTGCTGGGTGGTCATGGCAATATAGTGCGCACCATGCCCAATACTCCGGCCTTGATTGGCTTAGGGATGACAGGGCTATTTGCCGCCCCGAATGTCAGCCTGGCCGATTGCGACTTCGCCGAACAGATGCTGCAAGCGGTCGGCAAAACGGTCTGGGTTGGCGACGAAGCAGGCATCAATAGCGTGATCGCCGCTTCAGGCTCAGCGCCGGCCTATTTTTTCCTGTTCATGCAATTGATCGCTGAAGAAGCCGAACGTATGGGCTTCTCGGCCGAACAGGCACGGCTGCTGGTGCAGCAAACGGCGCTCGGCTCTGCGCAGATGGTGGTCGATAACCCACACCTTGATCTGGAAACGCTACGCGCTCAGGTCACCTCCAAAGGCGGCACCACAGCCGAAGCGATCCGCTCGTTTGAAGAGCAAGGATTGGCACAGCTGGTGAGTCAGGCTATGCAGGCGGCGGTGCAACGCGCCGAAGAGATGGAACAATTGTTTTAAGGGATCCCATGGCAACTCTTTATTTTCTCATCAATACCCTGTTCGACATCTATCTGATGATCGTGTTGTTACGCATCTGGTTGCAGTGGACGCGGGCCGATTTTTATAACCCGTTGAGCCAATTTATTGTCAAGGCGACCCATCCGATCCTGGCACCCATGCGACGGGTCATTCCGAGCCTTGGCAGCCTGGATATGGCGGCCGTGGTGCTGGCTCTGCTGGTTGCACTGCTGAAATTTGTCGCCTTTACCTTGCTCGCCTCGGCGGCCTTCCAACCCTTACCCCTGCTGATGTTCAGCCTACTGCTGGTCCTCAAACAAGCAGGCTCTTTGCTGTTCTGGATGCTGGTGCTACGCGCTATTCTCAGCTGGGTAAGCCAGGGCCGTAGCCCGGTTGATCATGTGCTGCTGCAATTGACCGAGCCCTTGCTCTCCCCCATCCGTCGCATCATTCCGCCCATGGGTGGACTCGATCTGTCGGTGCTGGTGCTGTTTCTCATCCTGCAGGCCATCAATATTTTCCTGTCGACCACAGGTTGGATTGCACCCATCTGGAATCAGCTGTAGTGGTGGCAGTGCGCCGGGACGGGGAGGACTTGTGGCTGGATCTGCTGATCCAGCCCAAGGCCAGCCGGGATCAGATCCAGGGATTACATGGTGAAGAGCTGAAGGTAGCCATCACGGCACCGCCGGTCGATGGCCAGGCCAATAGCCACCTCATCAAGTATCTGGCCAAGCAATTCAAGGTGGCCAAGGGGCAAATCCAGATCGTGCGCGGCGAACTCGGGCGGCACAAAACAGTAACAGTCCACGCGCCCAAGCAACTACCGGATGAGATAGCTCAGTTGCTGGCGTCAACCCCGGGCTGATGTCGGCCACAACGGATGCCGAAGATGCAGGTGAGAACATGAAAAAGGGCGCCACTGATGGGCGCCCTACTACTATTTATGGGCGGCATTCACCCGCTCACGCTGGACGGCGAACCTTGGCATCCAGCTCCACCAGCTTGTTCTGCATGGCAGTGCGCACAAACTCGGAACATTCACGCACCTGCTCCCGCTGCCACTGGGCAGAGTCAATCGGTGGCAACATCTCGATCAGAATTTCACCATTGTCCCAGCGATTCAAATCGATCTGGGTGGCGTAGCTGGTTGCCACAATCGGCACAATAGGCACCCCGGCCTGCATGGCGGTATGGAAGGCGCCGGTCTTGAATGGCAACATGCCCCGGCCACGGGAGCGGGTACCTTCTGGAAACATCCAGATCGACAGACGACTGCTGCGGATCTTGTCCACCACCTGACGAATGGTATCGATGGCTCGGGAACGATTGGAACGATCAATCAGTATGTTGCCGGAGAGATAAAACAGCAGGCCAAACAACGGCAGCCACACCAGACTCTTTTTACCCACAGCGACCACACCGGGCTGTACCGCACCGGTCAGGACCATGATGTCCCAATTGGTCTGATGGTTGGCGACGTAGACCGCAGGTCCCAGATCCCGACACTCTTGCGGAATCGAGATCCGCACTTTGACGCCCAGCAGCGGACAAGCGCGATGCATCATACGGTTGGATAGCCAGTAAACATTGGTGCGATGACGCGGGCGCAACAGACAAATCAGCAACCCGAACACAAACCAGACCACCAGCAAAATTCCCAGCAGGCCCAGTCGTAACATTTTCAGCATAACGATCCCTCTTTTTGAAGGCCGATAGTATATCACCGCCTCTGAAACCTCACAGCATCCGCACCTCACAGAAGCACCTTAGCCGTTGCTTTTCATCGCAGCAGGCACTTATCACGTCCCATGCATCCACCGCTGGAGCTTGGACGGCACCCCAGTTAGACTCGGTCTATCGTCATGGAATTGGAGTCCTTCATGTCAACCTGGATACCGCAGCATTCACGGCTCGCGAGCCTTACCCTCCTCCTCGGTGCGCTGCTCACCAGTGGTTGCGCGACCGTGCGGCAAGATCCAGCGCCAACCCTGAGTCTGGATGCCAGCAGCGGTCATGCCCGTTTCATAGGCCCCATCGACTGGGACTCGGTGCATCGCTTTCAAGCCCTGGTCAAAGGCCAATCGGTGCGCGTGCTCGAGGTGGATTCCCGAGGCGGAAGTACCGAAGCCGCCATTGCGCTAGGCTACTGGATCCATCAGCAAGGCCTGACGCTGGAGGTCAGTCGGCTCTGCCTGGGCAGTTGCGCCAACTACTGGTTCCCGGCAGCACGCAAAAAACTGATCCAGCCCGGAGCCATAGTCGCCTGGCAA
This sequence comes from Pseudaeromonas pectinilytica, assembly GCF_054780855.1. Taxonomy (NCBI): domain Bacteria; kingdom Pseudomonadati; phylum Pseudomonadota; class Gammaproteobacteria; order Aeromonadales; family Aeromonadaceae; genus Pseudaeromonas; species Pseudaeromonas pectinilytica. The sequence continues at coordinate 27,459 of NZ_BAAGVN010000074.1, read as the reverse complement.
GGCAACCTGCATTATCAGTTGCTGCAACACGAGCAACCTGAGTTGTTCGAGCAGACGGCCGTAACCGCCTCCGGCAATGAGATCCGATTACTGCGCCAACAAGTATCGCTGGAGCAGTTGTTTTTCAAACAGATAGGCGTCGACGAGCGAGTGTGCTGGATTGGTAAACTGCCTCCCTACAAGGCGAACGGCTATTTCGTGTTACCACCGGAAGATCTGCGCCGTTTTGCCATTCGCGAGGTCCGTACCGAGATCGACTATTCGGCGCGTAGCGTCGAGCGCTGGCAGCCGCAGTTTCCGGTGCAAAAAGTTGTATTGCCGTTTGGTGGAGCTCTCTGAGACGGCTTTGGACCCGCAACATCACAGTGGCAAGAATCTGAAAACGTATTCAAAATCTGATAGATAGACCCATGACGCAAATTCGACCCTGAGTGGTGGGCAAAAAAAGAGCGGTTGTTATGATGACGCAGTCTTTCCCTGTTCCTCTGGATCTGCCATGCGCTCCTACCGTCACTACTGGATGGCTTATGCCCTCTTCATCCTGATCCCGGTGGTCATCCTGACCCTGGTCAGTGGCTATGTGGCAGACTGGCAAGTCCGCAACCGCACCCACGAGTTATCCAGCGATCTGACCAATCACGTCAACAATACTCTGGATGAAGCGGAGAGCCTGCTGTTACTGCTGGCTGATCGATCCCAGGGGATCTGCACCAAAGAGAGCCTGAAACTGATGCGCTCGCTGGCTTATGACTATGCCTATATTCGTGAGGCGGCGGTCATCAATAAGGGCCTGGTGCGCTGCTCATCCTGGGGTATGCATACCCCGCCCATCAAAATGAGCGCGATGGATTCAGTATTTATCCCTGGCCGCTGGCGGCTGACCAACATTCATGGTTCCGAATTCGGCGACCTGAATAACTATTCGAACATTCTGGCTTTGGGGATCGAAGCGGATAAGGGTGTCAACCTACTTCTGAACCAACAAGAGTTCTTCCGCCCACTGCTGTCGACCGGGGATGTTCCGGTTGCGGCGCTGATCACCATCCGCGCCAATCACCAACCCCTGGGCATGCTGCTACCGAATAAAAACCTGCTGATGTATGACGGAACCGCCATCAAGGATGGTCTGCCCGGCTCACGCTATACGATATCCACAGAGTCGCGTGACGGCCTGCTGCGCATTACCACCGAGGTATCGCCCCACTACTTTCTCGCCACCTGGGGGCTATTGGCACCCATTTTCGTTGGCAGTGCCCTGTTCTTTACCGCGTTAATGTGGGGATTGTGGCACTACATGAAATCCGGGCGCGGATTCAGTCGTGAAATCAGCAGTGAACTGGGGCGAGCCATCCGCAATCAGGAATTTGTCATTCATTATCTGCCCACCATGGACAACCAGAGCGGCCTTTGTATCGGTGCCGAAGCGCTGATCCGCTGGAATCATCCCCGGCAAGGGTTGGTGATGCCGGATATCTTTATTCCGATGGCCGAACGTACCGGCATGATAGTGCCCATGACCCAGTGGCTGATCGAACAGCTCTCCATCGAGATGGGCGAGTGGTTAAAAGCCAACCCAACCTGTTATCTGTCGATCAATATCAGCGCCTCGCATTTTGAGTCCCCGTTTTTCCTCAAACGGGCCTATCAGACCCTGCATCGCCATGGTATTCATCCCAGTCAACTGACCCTGGAAATTACGGAGCGCGAACTGATCGATAACTCCTGCAGTACGACACGCAAAGTGCTGCAACTGGCCAACCAGTACGGTTTTAAACTGGCAATTGATGATTTTGGTACCGGTTATAACAACCTGGCCCGACTCTATGAATTCGGTTTTGAACTCATCAAGATCGACCGTAGTCTGGTGCGAATGGCCGTGGATAAAGAAGGGGGAGATCGAATTTTTGATGCCGTGCTGACCGTCGCAAACGGCTATGGTGCCCCGGTATTAGTGGAAGGGGTAGAGCTCGCCGCCGATGTGGCCTTTGTTGCTCGACGCCATATCCACAGTCTACAAGGCTGGCATTTCTCCAAACCGATCAATAGCATAGAGTTCAAGAAGTTCCACCAAGCCCATCAGATGCCCAACGTCAACAAACTGGTCCCCGAAGTCGGTTACGGCCGACCCCGTATGGCGAGCACAGTGGTTAATTGAGCAGCAACTCGCCAGCACTGTGCTTTATTTACAACGCAATACCGCTATGGCGGCGGAAACAAGTTGCTAGGGTGCGTCATCCCACGGCATCTCTGGTAAGCAGGCCAAGAATCCGGCATAGCGTTGCTCATTGAATGGCACCTGCTGCTCCTCCATCGCCATGATCTCCGCCGCCAGTGCGCAGGCAATAAACTCCAGCGCCTCCTGATGGCTGTAACCCGTCATGCGCAGACGCAGCATGGTCTCCTTCACCGCCAGCGGATTACCATCGGCCAGCTGATTCTCTACTGCGGCAAACAGTGCCGACTCATCAAAGAACTCATCTGGTGCTGTCATCTCGTCTTGTTCTGTCATCTCGTCATCCTCTATGACCATGAATACATAAAAAGCCCGACACCCGGAAGTAGCAGTGTCGGGCTATGAAGCGAGCAAGGATTACACCGGTTCGACGCTATCCAGTTCAACCTTATCGACCCGTTGCAGGCCTCGCGGCAATTTGGCACCGCGCCGTCCCCTCTCTCCACGATACAGATCCAGATCCGACGGCTTCAAGGTCAGCTTGCGTTTACCGGCGTGCAGGGTCACCGGCTGCCCGGCCGGGATCACCGCCACCTGGGTCACAAACTCTTCACGGCTGGCCACCCGGCTCCCGGGTATGCCGATCAGCTTGTTGCCCTTGCCCTTGGCCAGCTCAGGCAGCTCGGCCAACGGGAACAGCAACATGCGCCCCTCATTGCTGATCACCAGACACAGACTCTGGGCCAGATCCTGGATGCGCTGGGGAGCCATCACCTCGCCCCCTTCCGGCACTGTGAGCAAGGCCTTGCCGTTCTTATTCTTCGACACCAGATCGCTGTAGCTGCAGATAAAACCATAACCGGCATCGGAGCAGATCAGGTATCGCTCCTCATCATTCCCCAGCAGGGCAAATCTGGCCTGTTCGCCCGGATTCAGACTGCAACGTCCGGTGAGCGGCTCACCCTGAGAGCGGGCCGACGGCAGGGTATGCGCCTCCAGCGCATAGGTGCGGCCCTGATTGGTGAGGAACACCGCCAGCTGATTACTGCGGCCAGTGGCTGCCGCCAGGAATTGGTCCCCGGCCTTGTAGGCCAGTCCGGTCACATCTACCTCATGACCCTTACCTGCCCGCACCCAGCCCATTTCGGAGAGGATTACGGTCACAGGTTCGCTGGGTGTCAGCTCTTTTTCGGTCAGTGCCTTGGCCTCTTCCCGCTCCACTAGGGGTGAGCGGCGTTCATCGCCATACTTTTCAGCATCGGCTTGCAGCTCTTTTTTCAACAAGCTGTTCATGCGACGCTCAGAGCCCAGCAGCTGTTGCAGTTGGTCCCGCTCTTTGGCCAACTCATCCTGCTCGCCGCGGATCTTCATCTCCTCCAGGCGCGCCAACTGCCGCAACTTGGTATCGAGAATGTAGTCCGCCTGCTCTTCACTCAGCTCGAACCGGGCCATCAGTACCGCTTTGGGATCTTCCTCAGTGCGAATGATGTGAATCACTTCGTCCAAATTCAGATAGGCAATCAGCAAACCTTCCAACAGGTGCAAACGCCGTTCTACCTTGTCCAGCCGATGCTGCAACCGACGCCGTACCGTTTCCCGGCGGAATACAATCCACTCGGCGAGCAGGGTCTTCAGATCCTTGACCTGGGGCAGGTTGTTCAGACCGAGAATGTTGAGGTTGACGCGGTAACTCTTCTCCAGATCCGTGCTGGCAAACAGATGCTGCATCAGCTGATCCACATCGACCCGGTTGGAGCGTGGCACTATCACGATCCGGGTTGGATTCTCGTGGTCCGCCTCATCCCGCAGGTCCGTCACCATAGGCAATTTTTTAGCCTGCATCTGGGCGGCGATCTGCTCGAGGATCTTGGCCCCCGAGGCCTGATGCGGCAACGCCATGATGACGATCTCGCCATCCTCGACCCGATAGACGGCCCGCATGCGGATGGAACCCTTACCAGTCTCGTAGATCTTGCGAATGTCGCTGCGAGGCGTGATGATCTCGGCGCTGGTCGGATAATCCGGGCCCTGGATATGGTTCATCAGCTCGCCGAGGCTGGCAGCTGGATTATCCAGTAACTCGATACAAGCATTGGCCACTTCCCGCGCATTGTGCGGCGGTATGTCGGTGGCCATACCGACCGCAATGCCCGTCACACCATTGAGCAAAATATGCGGCAAACGGGCCGGAAGAAACGCAGGCTCTTTCAAGGTACCGTCAAAGTTGGGCGTCCACTCCACGGTTCCCTGCTCCAGCTCGGCCAGTAGTACCTCGGAGAACTTCGACAGCCGCGCCTCGGTATACCGCATGGCGGCAAAGGATTTGGGATCATCCGGAGCCCCCCAGTTCCCCTGCCCATCCACCAGCGGATAGCGATAGGAGAAGGGTTGAGCCATCAACACCATGGCCTCATAACAGGCAGAATCACCGTGAGGATGGTATTTACCCAATACATCCCCGACGGTACGAGCCGACTTCTTGTGTTTGGCCAGCGCCGAGAGCCCCAGCTCACTCATGGCATAGATAATACGCCGCTGCACCGGCTTCAAACCGTCGCTGATATGAGGCAGGGCGCGATCCATGATCACGTACATGGAATAGTTGAGGTAGGCCTGTTCGGTAAAAGTGCGTAGCGGCAGGCGCTCCACCCCTTCGAGGCTCAGTTCGGCATCACTCATGTGTATTCTTCAATCCCGTTGACCACCCACGCTCGGGCAAGTGGCCATAATGATGACATGCAAGCCGCCTAGACTACCATCGGATGCGCAAAAACTTGAGTGCTAACGCCGGATTGCCGCCCCAGCGCTCAGGAGTTAGAGAACCAACGTAGGTCAACATATAGCCTTGCTGCAGACTAGGCCGTACCAAAGATCCGCAAACCGGCCGAACCGGTTCGTGCCGTAGCGCTAGTGCCCATGATGCTCCGCTGACCGCCCTACTGTTCAGCAGATGTCAGCCACATAAAGCCATATTAAATATACGTCATTGTCACTCTTGGCTTGCACCCATCTCCGATTTCCTAAATTCTAGGAGCAATACGGCCTTCGGACTGCTCGGCAAGGAGCCTTCGACGTGAACCAGGATCGGTTATCCAACAGACGACAGCGTCATAACCTCCTGCGGCGCCGCCGAGGTGGCTGGCTACCCCTGGTCTCGCTCCTGATTGGCGTGCCATGGGCCTGGGCGAGAGAAAGCAGCGCGCAGACGAACTCGCAAACCACAACGACCCTCGCCAATTGCTTCTCGCTGCCCTCCGGTATTCTTCTTCTCTACTCAGTGCTGCTCACGGTCGCGGGTCTACTGCTGCTATATCTGATCCGCAAACTACGTCAGGAGCGCAGCGCACGCCTGACCCTGCGCAACGAAGTTGCGGAAAATGAGCGGCACTTTCGCTTTATTGCCGAGAATAGCGCCGATGTCATCTGGACTATGGACTTGGCCACTCGACGCCTGACCTATATCAGCCCATCCGTACTGGCCCTGCGCGGCTTTACGGCGGCAGAGGTGATGCAGCAAAACCTGGTCGACTGGATGACGGTGGAATCCGCAGAACGAGTTCTGGCCTCGCTGGAGGATTCAATGATTCGCTGGAATGCGGGCGACCGGCGAGACACCAAACGCACCCTGGCCATTGAACAACCCCACAAAGATGGCCATCTGATCCATACCGAAGTGGTCACCACCCTGCATGCCAACGATGAAGGTGAGTTAGTTTCGGTACTCGGCGTCACCCGTGATATCAGCGAACGCAAGGCCAGTGAGGCGATGATGCACAATCTGGCGTTCTATGATGCCCTGACCAAGTTGCCGAATCGCCGTCTGTTACAAGACCGCTTGCAACAGGCCATGATCACGGCCCATCGAGAGCAGCAAAAAATGGCCCTGCTGTTTATTGATCTCGACCATTTCAAACCGGTGAATGATCAATACGGTCATCAGACTGGCGATTGGCTGCTGAAGATGGTGGCGCGCCGCATGCTCAACAGCGTCCGAGAATCCGATACAGTCGCCCGGATGGGCGGCGATGAATTTGTGGTGTTATTACCCGGACCCATCGAAAAAGAGCAGGTGTTACCCATCGCCGAGAAAATTCATGCCCGGCTGAATCAAAGTTTCGAAACGAGCGACGGTACTCTGTTGTCTATCGCCTGCTGTATCGGCATTGCGCTTTACCCCGAACATGGCAAAACCCAGAAGCAGCTGCTCAAACACGGGGATCAGGCCATGTATCAGGCCAAAGAGAGCGGCCGGAATCAGATCCGGTTCTTCACTCCGGTCCTTGCCCGTTCCGAGCTGGATCAACCCGATAGCCAACACCATCAGCTGGTACGCCTGCACTGGAAAAATAGCTACGAGTGTGGCACGACCGCCATTGACGAGGAACATCGCCAGCTATTCGAACTGGCCAACGCGCTGCTCAATGCAGAGCTGGAACAACAGCATGCAACCGACAGCATTCAGGACAGTCTTGCCGAGTTGTTAGCCCATACCGTCGAACATTTCCACCACGAGGAGGAACTGCTGGCCGCCATCGACTACCCGGAGCTAGAATCCCACCGCCTCGAGCATCAACGTTTACTCGAACAAGCTGCGGCCCTGAATGAAGCGGCCGCATCCGAGGAGTTGCCCTTTACCAACTTGCTGGATTTTGTGGTGCAGGAAGTGATTCTGACCCACATGTTCAAATATGACCGTAGATATTACCCCTTTCTGCACTCGGCTCATGACCCATCCAGCGAGCCCACGCCATTAGATGCAGATAAGGCATCATAAGATGCGGCCACACGTCGCATCCATTCTCAGGGCAAATCAAACAACAGAATTTCCGCATCCAGGTCCAGTGACTCGATCAGGATTTCGGGTTCATCCCAAATCGCCAAACCATCACCCGCCGCCAGCAACTGACCATCGACCATAACCTGCCCTCGAACCCCTTGTAGCCAGAGATGACGCCCATGTGTCAGGGGAAACGACTGACCATGCTCCCGGGGTTCAAACGCCCAGCGCCATAACCGCATATCCTGATATACCAATAACGAGCCGGCTTCGGCATCCGGAGAAAGGATCAACTGTCGACCTCGAGGCTCAGCAAAGCGCTGCTGGGCATAGCGTGGAGACACCTTGGCCGTACCCGGCAAGATCCAGATCTGATACAGGTGTAACGCCTGATCCGGCAACGGATTAAACTCCGAATGGGTGATACCTGTGCCCGCGCTCATGATCTGGAATTCACCAGCGGTCACGGTCGCCACATTGCCCATACTGTCTTTATGTGCCACGGCTCCGTCTAGCACATAGGTCAGGATCTCCATTTCCTGGTGGGGATGAGTTGGGAAACCAGCCCCCGCCGCAATGCGATCCTCATTGATCACCCGCAACGCCGAGAAACCCATGTACTGCGGATCGTAATAATCAGCGAATGAGAAGCTGTGATAACTGTCGAGCCATCCATGGTTGGCATGACCGCGCTCGGCGGCGGGACGGAAGTGGCGCATAAAAACTCCTACAAATCGGGGGATGTCTCGATCATAGTCGAGCCAAGATGGATGAATAGCGCAAAGATCCGGCGCTATCATTGCAGGAAATCGTAGCGATCACCTGGCGTGGCAGGATCAAGCAGCGCACCATATGGACGACTGATCCGGATGGCCGCAAACTCCGTATCTAGGTGCTGATGCCGAGCAGGAGTTTGATTGTGTCTTTGATGTTCACCTCGCACTGGGCCACCGAGTTGCCCAACACCTACACCGAATTGGCGCCTTCTCCCTTACAAGGCGCCCGTTTGCTGTACTGGAATCAAGCTCTGGCCGATGAACTCGAGTTACCCCACCGCTTATTTTTGCCGCCATTTGCCAACCGAGTCTGGAGCGGACAACATCTGTTGCCCGGCATGCGCCCACTCGCCCAGGTCTATAGTGGTCATCAGTTCGGCATCTGGGCCGGACAGTTAGGTGACGGACGCGGAATACTGCTCGGCGAGCAGCAACTGAGCAGCGGGAGGCGCGTGGAATGGCACCTCAAGGGCGCCGGGCTAACCCCCTATTCCAGAATGGGCGATGGGCGCGCCGTCTTGCGCTCCTCGGTGCGCGAATTCCTGGCCAGCGAAGCGCTACATCACCTGGGGATCCCCACCTCGCGGGCTCTGACATTGGTCACCAGCCAAGAGCCCGTGTACCGGGAGCAACCAGAGCGAGGCGCCATGCTGCTGCGGATCAGTGACAGTCATTTGCGTTTCGGGCATTTCGAACACTTCTATCAGCGCGGCGATTTCCAGCAACTCAAAAACTTGGCGGATTTTGCCATTCGCCATCATTGGCCGGAGTTGCTGACCATTGCCGAAGAACAGCCCCGCTACCAGGCCTGGTTTGGCGACATCGTCGGGCGGACGGCCCAGCTCATCGCCCAATGGCAGAGCGTCGGCTTTGCCCACGGTGTCATGAATACCGACAACATGAGTCTGTTAAGTCTCACTCTGGACTATGGACCCTATGGTTTCATGGAGGCGTTCGATCCGGGCTATATCTGCAACCATTCGGATCATCAGGGGCGCTACAGTTTCGACAATCAGCCCAGTATCGGTCTGTGGAATCTCAACCGTCTGGCGCAATCGCTAACCCCCCTGCTGAGCGCAGAAATATTGCAGCAGCAGCTAGCCGAGTATGAAAGCGTGCTCATGGGGGAATACTCCCGCCTCATGCGAGCCAAGCTGGGTTTACGGCAGCAGGATGCCGGGGATAACGATCTGCTGCTGGGACTCATGGAACTGATGCAGCATCAGGGACTGGATTTCACCCGAACGTTTCGTCTGCTCAGTGAGGTGCGGCGCGAAGTCGCGCCATGTCGGCTTCAGGATGAGATCCTCGATCACCCAGCGCTGGATCAGTGGCTACAGAGTTATCGGCAACGCTTGCAGCGGGAAACGGTCAGTGACGCTCAGCGCAAGGCCGCGATGGATCAGGTCAATCCCAAATACATACTCCGCAACTATCTGGCCCAGATGGCGATTGCGGCCGCAAAACGGGATGACCCAGAGCCCTTGGCGCGACTGCATCACTGCTTGCAACAGCCGTTTGCAGAACAACCCGAATATGAAGATCTGGCAGGGCTGCCCCCGGATTGGGGACGGCATCTGGAAATATCCTGTTCCAGTTAGCGCCTCAATTCAACAGGATACGATTCACTCACCCCGCGCGCTTTCACTATTGCCGGGCTCGTTGCCGCATGAAGGTTGCCAGCTGCAGGTCTTCTTCCAGAATATGCCGGACTGCCCAACCATGGAGCTTCTCCGGCAATGCCTCGCCCAATCGCAGCTGACCATGCCGATATTGCTCCATCAAGCGTTCGCCATTCAGCAGAATTTTAGTGTGTTCCGCACGATGAGCCGATAGTTGCGGAAATCCCTGCTCCTGCATCAAACGCTCTTCACAACGGAAGTGCTCCCGGGTCAACTCATGCAACCGCAGCAACCGCACCCAGAGCGCTTCTTCACTGGCGCCTTGGGCCAATGACTGATCCAGCTCATTCATCAGGGTAAATAGGGATTGATGTTGATGATCGATCAGTGGATGCCCGGTCGCGAAGACTTCGCTCCATTCGATAATGCTCATAGCCGACTCCTTTGCTCTACTCTGTCATCAAGGGTAGTTTCTGGACTCAACTGTTACATAATTATTCTGCTGACAGTTTCGATGCGGTCACTGTTCTGTCGCCGATGCTTCGGCATGACCCCTGCTAAAATCCATGCTCTAATAATGGCTGGATTCACCGACCACGAGAACACTATGGAATCACCACAACTGCTGAGCGTCGACGAACTACTGGATCACGCTTATGAGATTTTTCTGGAGCTGGCGGCCGACAACCTGAGCGCCGAACAGATCGAATGTTTCAACGCCGAGTTCGAGGAGCGTGGTGCACTGGGTGACAGCACCCCGGAGGACGACTGGCAGGAGTATGTCGATTTTGATATCGATCCGGAACGCCACGTCGAGATCTGCATCGGCCTACTGAACGAAGACGAAGAGTTTGACCGCTTGTTCGCCCGCATGCTGCTGTCCCGTCATCCCGACGAGCGTCACTGTCAGGTGCAGTGGCAACAACGCTAACCTCTTAGCGTCATACTTCCGGTCAGGGCAATGGCTGTTGCCACTCTTCCGCCAGAGCCCTGGCTGCCAATAACACCCGCTCCTTGGCATCATGCCACCGTTTCCCGCTGCGGTAGGCCATCATCACCTGCCAACTGGCGGCGGGTAAGTCGACCAACGGTAAACGCACCAGTCGGCCCGCCAGCAGATCCCGTCGAACCACCAACTCCGGCATGATGGTGATAAAGCCGTGCTCCAGTGCCAGCTCACGCGCCGCACTTCCCGGTTGAATGGCGTGCAATGGCTGCACCTGAGTGCGCAAGCGCCGGATCTGCTGCATCAAGCCATCACACTCTTCGCCCCAATATTGAGGCGCTATGCGTTGATCGGCGATATCCGCCAGTTGCAATGAACGAGCCTGAGCCAGAGGGTGCGTCGCCGCCGCGACCGCGATGATCGGTGAATGGCACATCAACTCCATCTGGATGCCGGCAATCGCCGGACACTTCAGCACAAAGCCCACATCCACGGCCCCCGTCAGCAACCACTCCATGACTATGCTGGAGTGGTCGGTCTCGCAGCGGATCTCCATCGGCGCCTCGGCCAACACCACCAGCAATGAGCCCATCACCACGGCTGACAGGGATGGCAAGCTCGCCAGCGTCACTCGCGGCAAGGCCGGCGCCCCCTGCAACGCTAGACGCCCCTCATCCAGCAAATGCAACGCCTGCCGAGCCGCCGGTAGATAATGTTCGCAGGCCGCAGTCGCTTTGGCTCCGCGCCGGTGACGAGCAAACAGTGTCACGCCCAGCGCCGCTTCCAGGGCAGCGATACGCTGACTGACTTGAGGTTGTGACCAGCCGAGCCGGGCCGCGGCTTGGCTGAAGCTACCCGTGGTACTCACCTCCAGTAGCAGACGCAGATCATCCAGGGTCACAGACATAAGCATTTCCAATAATAACTATCACTAGATCATGGCTATCAATATATCTAAAGCCAACGGAAAATAATCCCCTGCCGAAGAAGATTTCAACGGGAGAGGCACGCGGTCATAACCGGCATTCTGGCAAGGATCCGCTCCTTTTGACCTTTCGGCCCCCATTTCTGACTCATCAGAACCAGGTTATCTTCGCAAACCTAGTCTCGGCATTGTTTATCGAGGTGTTGCATGGCGTCCGTCTCTCATGCCCGGCGCATGGGCAAATATTTTCTGTTGCTGGATAACCTGCTGGTCATCCTCGGTTTTTTCGTGGTCATGCCGCTGATCAGCATCCGCTTCGTCGATGAGCTGGGCTGGGCCGCCAGCATCGTCGGACTGGCACTCGGCTTGCGGCAACTGACCCAACAGGGGCTGGGTCTATTCGGCGGCTCCCTGGCCGATCGCTTTGGCGCCAAACCGCTTATCGTCATCGGTATGCTGTTGCGCGCCCTGGGCTTTGCCAGCTTGGCCTTGGCCGACAGCCCCTGGATCCTGATCGCCTCCTGCGTGCTCTCCGGCTTGGGGGGTATGTTGTTTGATCCGCCACGCTCGGCGCTGATCATCAAATTCACCACGCCACAGGAGCGAGGCCGCTTCATCTCCCTGATGATGGTGCAAGACAGCGCCGGCGCCGTGCTCGGTGCTCTACTCGGGAGCTGGCTGCTCAGTTACAACTTCCAGTGGGTGTGCTGGACGGCCGCAGCACTCTTCTGTCTGGCCGCGCTGTGTAACGCTCTGCTGTTGCCCGCCTATCGCCTGTCGCTGCGTCGCTTGCCCATGCGGGTCGGTATGCATGAAGTGTTGCAGGATCGCCGCTTCGTATGGTTTGTTCTGACCTTGAGTGGCTATTTCGTGCTCGGCGTGCAGGTGATGCTGATGCTGCCCATCCTGGTCAAGGAGATGGCGGGTAGCGCTCAGGCCGTTGGCTGGATGTATATGCTGGATAGTGCCATTGCCCTGAGTCTGCTCTACCCGCTAGCCCGCTGGAGCGAAAAGCGCTTCTCGCTGCCCACGCGCCTCATCGCAGGCTTGAGTCTGATGACCCTCGCCTTGGTGCTGGTGCCGCTGGCACACCATCTGTTGGCGTTATTTACCTTGATAGGGGTGTTCTATCTGGGCTGCAGCATCGCCGAACCGGCTCGTGAAACCTTGATTACCTCGCTGGCCAATCCGAATGCCCGCGGCAGCTATATGGGGCTCAGCCGTATTGGTTTGGCACTGGGCGGCATGGCCGGTTACCTAGGTGGTGGTTGGTTGTTTGACCTCGGTCGTCATGGCGACTGGCCCGCCTTACCCTGGTTAATCCTGGGGCTGGTCGGCGTCCTCACCCTGTTAGCACTGGCCTGGCAGTTTCGGCGCCCACGCCCCAGTAAGCTCGCCGAGCTCAGCGCCTATCCGGTAGCTTGAGCTGCGGATAGTGAAATCTGCGTATATCACGCAACGTCCAGCTACCCGGTGTCGATGACCTGGCCATCAATGACATAAAAAATGGAAGGCTATTCTTGGTGATTGAGGAGCAACTGTTGCCATACTAGGGACAGTCCAATACGCCAAGGGAGTGTGCACATGCCTGTTATCCTTGAATGGAGTAACCAGTTAGCGACCGAACACCCGCTCATTGATGAGCAGCATCAAGCCATGATCGCAATGATCAATCACTTGCACATCTGTATTACGGAGCCCATGCAGCGGCCGGAGTTTTCAGCCCGGCTGGAACTGTTGTGCAATTACGCCATGGAGCACTTCGCCACCGAAGAGCAGTTGATGCAGCAACAAAACTATCCGCATCTGGCACGCCACCAAGCCCAACATGCGCTGCTGACCCAACAGGCCTATGCCCTGAATCAGCGCTTTCTCGGTGGAGACCTGCCGCTGGACAGCACAGTGAGCGAATCACTGCGCGAGTGGTTTATGGATCATATTCAAGGAGAGGATCGTGAACTGGGGTTGTTTTTATTGCAGCAACGGACGCCACCAGATTAAGCACCCATAGAGAAGGCCCGCACAATGCGGGCCTTCATAGTCAGAGATGGAGCTATTCAGCGTCAGTGGCTGGCGTTGCCATCATCTTGACACTCTTGTGCATACCGGCACGCAACTCTTCCTGGCTTAACTGGCCATTCTTATCGGTGTCCAGCGTTTTGAAGTCCGGCGTAGCCGCATTCATCTGAGCTTGACGCTCCTGACGCAGTTTCAGCAACTGCTGGTATTCGCTCTCGCTCAGGGTGCCATTCTTATCGGCATCCGCCTGACTTAACATTCCCTGCCGCGGCTCTCCGCCACATTGACCACCTCGGCCACCATGGCGTCCTCCGCGATGGGCTTTCATGCCCGCTCGCATCTCGTCCTGGCTCACCAGGCCGTCACCATCCTTGTCGAGAGTGGCAAAATCTGGGCGCGCAGCCTGGCGCTTGGCCATCTCGGCATCGCGTAAGCTCTGTAACTCGGCAAATTCAGTACTATTGAGTTTGCCATCGCCATCCTTGTCGGCTTGGGCAAACAGGGCCTTGGGGTGCATGGAGCTCTGAGCGGTCGCGGTATCTTCGGCAGCATAAGCCCAGGTCGTCAACGTCAGCAAAGAAGAGAGGATCAGTGTTTTGGTCATCAGTGTGTTCATAATAGGCAACTCCTTAGTGGGTACGCTTGAAAGCATATACGTCAGGTGTCGCATAACTTTGTCGATAACCGGGTGATTTGTGACAAATCGTGACCGTCGAAGCAACACGGCAACAGTCGCGATATCGACTATCGCTATTCGATTCCAATGGCGAAAGTAACCATTTGAAAAACGGGACCTTCCGGTCCCGTTTTTCAAATCCTTAAGGATGGATCTCGATTGGCGTTCCCGGATCCACCAGCTCCCACAGTTCGGCCATATCCTGATTCAACAGAGCAATACAGCCGTTGGTCCAGTTGGAGTTCTGCACCGCGGTCTGATCTTCGGTGGCATAGTTCGGCTGACCATGGATCATCACCATGTTGCCGGGCTCGACCCCCAGCGCCTTAGCGCGCTGCAAATCAGCCAGATTGGGATAGGAGATATGAATCGCCTTGTAAAAGCCCGATTCGTCCTTCTTGTAATCCAGCAAATAGCGCCCTTCCGGCGTCCGCTTATCACCACGACGGATCTTGGGTCCCTTGGGATTGGAGCCTAACGCGATCCAGTAGCGCTTGATCGGCTTGCCACCTTTCATCAGTGTCAGGCTGTATTGGGACTTCTTGACCACCACCAAATCAGCCTTCATATCCGCCTTGGACAAGGAGGCCGACGCATCACCGGATGAGAGCAAAAGCCCCAGAATCACCGGCATATAACACAACACTTTCATTCGTTCCCTCGGATACTCACCAGTTCCTGACCGTGACGCCAACGAGCTCACCATCAGTACTTATTATTGTCGACCGTTTCGGCTGCCATCTTATGGATTTCTCTGCGGCATACAACAGGAGCATTCGTGATCGACGGCTATTTTTTGTCAGCCGACTCACGATGAACCACTTCATGCTGACGCGCCAATTGATAAGCCTCCTCGGCATGCAAAAACAGCAGGCCCACCAGCTCAGGATCCAGCTTGCCACGCGCCACCAGTTGCGCCATGACCTCGATGGCCTGCGGAAGTGGCATCGGCTGACGATAGGGTCGGTTTTGCACCAGAGCTTGAAACACATCGGCGACCGCAATCAGGCGCGCCGTTCGCGGCACTTCGGCGCCGCTCAACCCCCGGGGATAGCCTTGACCATCCAGGGTTTCATGATGCATGGCGGCAATGCGGGCTATCTCTTCAAATCCACTGATCCGCTTCAGTAGCTGCCAGGTGTCGAAACAGTGGCGGTGCATCAACAGCCGCTCCTGGGCATCAAAAGGGCCCGGTTTCTCCAGCACCGCATCTTCGACCCTGAGTTTGCCCAGATCGTGGAGCAAAGCCGCCAAGACGACCGCTTCGCGCTCGGATGGTGGCAGGTGCAGGGCATCGGCCAGAAGAGCCGCGACCGCCTTGACGCCGAGGGAGTGGCGATAGGTAAATTCACTCTTGCTATCGACAATATTGGCAAACATGAAGGCCAGCTCCAGCAAGGACTCATACTCCACGGCCATCGATTCGCCGTAATGCGCCCACGAGCTGAAATAGTCATCTAGAGCCTCCTCATCCTGCTGCATCCAGAAGGCTTCGTTACCCGAGGTGCGGATAAACAGCTGGCAAAGCGCAGGATCAAATTCGATCTCGCTATGTCGGCTGATCAGGGCACCCCAGTGACCGGCGCCGACCAAGCTCCCCCCGGCGCGCTGATGTTGCGCACGCAGGGCATCCACCCGATCCACCAAATAAATCAGATTGGCGTGCCGACGCGTCGGTTCCGGCAACTCCATGTCACGGAGTTGCTGCCAATGCATGTGGTGATAACGGACCTCTTCGACATAGGGCTGCAGCAAGCGAGTGGCCGCCAGCAGCTCAGCCCCTCGATTAGCATGCTCAAGGCTGCCCTCCCAATCCCACTCTTCGACCAGATGCTGATGCACGTGGCTGCTAGAAACTCCACAGTCGTGTAACAGCCCCAACACCAGCAGATGTTCTATCTCGTGTTGCGGCCAACCGGCACAACGCCCACACTCAGCGGCCATAAAAGCCACCCGCTTGCCATGGCTGATGTCTTCAATGCCGACATAATCCAGCGCCGAACTCAACGCCAGGATCACCTCCCGCAGACACAGGTTATAGCTGCCCATCACTACTCCTTCCCTTTATCGTGCAGCAAGCAGAAGGGCACCACGACCCATGGTTCCTGCCGCAAGGCCCACAGCGTTGAGTATAGTCAGCGGCAGGGGATCGGCTGGCAGCAATCGGTTGCGTGCAGCGGGAATTGATGCAAGATTCCACAAGAGACATCCATCACAAGGAATCTAGATGCTGCAGCATTTTCACTGGCACTCCGGAGACATCATTCCCCACCGCCCGGGCAAGGTGGTGTGCGTGGGGCGAAATTACGTGGCGCATGCCGCCGAACTGGGCAATGAGGTGCCAGAAGAGCCGCTACTCTTCATCAAACCCGCGACTGCGCTGACGGCACTGGAGCCTGGTTTCATCATTCCCGTGGATCGCGGCGAGGTTCACCATGAAACCGAATTGGCGCTATTGGTGGGACAACCGCTGACTCGGGCTAACACCGAACAGGCGGCGGCAGCTATTCTCGGGATTGGCATCGCCCTGGATCTGACCCTGCGTGACCTGCAGAATCAGCTCAAGGCGCTGCGCCAACCCTGGGAAAAAGCCAAGGCCTTCGACGATAGCTGTCCAGTCTCGCGCTGGGTGCCGATCACCGCGTTCCCCTCTTGGGATGACATCGCCTTTTCCCTCCAGGTCAATGGCGAACCGCGTCAATCTGGGCATAGCAGCTTGATGATCTGGTCGATGCTAGAGCTGACAACCGCGATCAGCCAGCACTTCACCCTGCTGCCAGGTGATCTGATCCTCACCGGAACACCTGCGGGAGTCGGCCCCCTGCATCCAGGCGATCAACTGACTCTGGAATTGGCGCAGCAGTTACGCATCCATTGTCAGGTCAGCCGATAAAAAACCAGAAAAGCCTGCCACCGCGCCCATAAAACCACCCATTTGCCGACTATGCTCAATAGCAGACCTTGCTGTTGCCAGTTCACGTCGTAAGGGGGTGCGGGTCATGACTCGATGGTTGCTGCTGGTGTGGATCCTGCTGTTCAGTCATGTCCCCCAACTGCTAGCGTTCGACAGCATCACCGTCAGCGGCGGCCGGGGGAATGCCAGTGCGACATCCGCACGGCTGGCTCTGGTGCAAGACCTGGATCCGCTAGGCTTCAATCAGTTCTTTTCCAATCTCGGTCTACAGCTGGAGTACAGCGCTAGTCGGCTGCGCTCGCTGGGCGAGCATCATGATGCCTTTGGCATATTGCCGGTCGTACGCTGGAGCTGGCATCCACAACGAAGTTGGCACTGGTTTGTCGATTTCGGGATCGGCGCCAGCTACCACGAGAAGACGCAAGTTGCCGATCATCAACTCGGTAGCCATCTGCTGTTCGAGGACCGCGTTGGATTGGGCGTCCGCCATGAGCGCTGGATCCTGGCGCTAAGGGGCTACCACTATTCCAATGGTGGGCTGCAGACGCCGAATGATGGCCTGAATCTGTTGACTCTGGAGTTGAACTGGGAATTACCCTGAGTCACCCGATCGACTGTATTTATGGGAGGACGATCATGCACCCGTTGGACGATTCAACCCTGCAAACCTGTTTACTGCATCTACCCGATTGGGAGTCGCTGGATGGCGTCTTGAGCCGCCAGTTCCTGTTTGCCAATTTTATCGAGGCATTTGGCTTCATGACCCGGGTTGCTCTGGTCGCCGAACACATGCAGCATTATCCCGACTGGCAGCACCATGAGCGTCAACTGACCATTCGCCTGACAACACATCAACAAGCCGCCATTACCGAGCTGGATGTGGATCTGGCGCGAGCCATCGACAAGCTGTGGGCCTCGACACACACCCATTGAGGCGGCGATGCAATCCCGGATCCTGCGTTCGACACTGCCCATTGTTTCTCCGTTATGCCACAATCGTCGTCCGATGTTGGCTCAGGAAGCGAGTGGGATGCAAAACAGGAAAATCGAGGTTTCAGCCGAAGTCGTCGCCGAATCATTGCGCCTGGCCCGAGCGAATCAAGTCCCGGGTCAGAGCAAAGAACAGACCCAGTTGATTGCACAAGGTATTCAAAAAGGCATTGCCGAATACAAGCGCGCCCAGAAAGCCCGGCAGCGGCTTGCCGAAAAAGCGAAAAAGCAACTACGTCGCCAAACGAACACTCTCGTTACCGATGAGACCGAAGACGAGCCCACAGAACCACTCGTTGCCATCCCCAAACCATCACGATCACTCATCACCTGGCTGCCATGGACATTGCTGGTATTGACTTGGGGTGGAATTGCCATGAACTGGCTCAGATAGAGCTGAAGAGAGGGGAAGAGACAGGAGCAGCGTCCTACCCCAAGTCATAAAACTGTCAAGTTCGACAGCAGAGGGAATACCGAAGATCGCCTAGATCTTGACCTGTGTTGGCTCGCTCTTCAGGCGACATTTCAGAACCTGCCGACTCACGCTGCAAGCTCTTTGCTTTAGTCCCCAGACGGACTAAGCCCCGCTGACTCTCGTCAGCGGGGCTTTTTTCTTCATCCTATCCGCAGTGGATCAGGCTTCGACCAGAAAGGATTCAGCTTCGACGCGAGCCTGGGCCAGACCCTGTTCCCGAGCCGCATCCCCCATCCCCAGACCTTGGGCATAGGCAATATGAATGTCGGTCAGGCCGAGGAAATTCAGCACGGTACGGATATGCGCCAGCGCCAGATCGGTCGCTGCGTCACGATGCACGCCACCCGTGGTCAAGACCAGCAGTACCGGTTTGTTGGTCAACAGACCCACAGGACCCTGTTCGGTATATTTGAAGGTCACACCGGCACGACAGATGTAGTCGAACCAAGTTTTGAGCTGGGTCGGCACGCCGAAGTTATACATGGGCACCCCGATGATCAGGCGATCGGCCTGTTCAATCTCCGCAATCAGTTGCTCGGAAAGGGCCACCGCTTGCTGCTGACGCTCGTTACGACCTTCAGCATTGGCAAAACCGCCAAGGATCTCGCCATCGAGCTGAGCCAGTGGAGCGGCCCCCAGATCCCGGACAACCACCTGTTGGGCCGGATCTTGCTTGCTACCTTGAGCCAACAGCTCATCGATCAGCAGTCCTGAGCTGGAATAATCACCCAGAATGCTGGATTTGATTGCCAATACCTGTGCCATGTTCACCTCGAGTGGATTGTTATCCGGAATGTCGCTTGGTGGAGTCACTGTAACCAGTAGGCAATCGAACATAAAGCGCAATAAAACGCTTTGTTTATTCTAAAAATTAGAAAGGTTCGCACGCGGGTGTCTGAACGAGGCACACGAAACAAGATGACGAAGTCGCTGCAGGGAAGCCGACAAGCGAGGAGGATAATTGATGCAACAGTCACAAGACCGCAGTCGGGGAGCCTTGCTCGGACTCGCCATTGGTGACGCTATTGGCACCACACTGGAGTTCAGACCCCCGGGCTCATTTCGCCCCCTCACCGACATGGTGGGCGGCGGCCATTTCTGTCTGAAGAAAGGTTACTGGACGGACGATACTTCGATGGCACTCTGCCTTGGGCACAGCCTGGTGGATTGCCAGCGTTTCGATGCCACCGATCAAATGCAACGCTACTGCGACTGGCTGGATAATGGCTATATGAGCAGCATAGGGACCTGTTTCGACGTCGGAGTCACAGTCTCTTCCGCCCTGCGTCGCTTTCAGAAAAACGGCAACCCCTATGCAGGCGCCAAATCGCGCTGGAGTTCCGGCAATGGATCCATCATGCGACTGGCGCCAATCGCCATTGCGTGCGCACATGATGTGGCGGCAGCACAACGACTGGCCGCCGCCAGCTCTCGCACCACCCACGCCGCCCCCTTGTGCCTGGATAGCTGCGGACTGTTAGCCACGGTACTGATCCAGCTCCTGCGCGGCCACGGAAAATCTGGCTTACAAGCCACCGACTATGCCGCCAGCAGTCACGAAGTCGAGCAGTTGCAACGCGGTCACTGGCAACAGAAGAGCTATCAGCAGCTTAAGGGAACCGGCTACGTCATCGACAGCCTGGAGGCGGCGCTCTGGTGTTTCTATCACACCGACAACTATGCCGACTGCGTACTGGCCGCCGCCAATCTGGGCAATGATGCCGACACCACAGCCGCCGTCGCGGGCCAGCTTGCCGGCGCCTGCTATGGGTATGCGGCGATCCGGCCCGCGTGGCGCGAAGCGCTGCATCGGGAAGCCGAGATCCGCCAACTGGCCGACCAATTATTTGCTCTGGATCAGCAACGGAGTCTGAGTCTGAACGCCCCGCATCCCGAGTTCACGCCATGACCCGGGATCCGGCTCAGACAACCGAATGGAGCAGCCAGAGTCCGCCGTTTAGCCGGATTTGTCTGCCCATCAACCGCTGCAACCTGCCTGCGGCCGTGCTGGCCAGCCTGACGTTTCAGCGTCATCCCGTGCCGCTAGAGCTGGATGGCATTCAGCCCCATTACCAGGATTTGTTCGAGCAACTGTCCGCACTGACCGATAGCCGTCGTCGCTGCCAACACTTTGCGGACTATATGGCGGTACACTTTCGCCTGCCAGGACATCCATTAGAGCCCTGGCCGGAAGCCGAACCCATACCACGCCCCCAAGCCAACTACCGCCGTTTGCTACTGGGTTGGTTATTTGACTCTGATTCTGATGCTGGCGCCGCCTGGCGGCTCTGGGTCGAGTCACGCTTCGGCCTCTGCACTCGCTATCACAAAGAGCCGATCCTCGATCAGGAGGCTGGCCCCTACTACCGCTTCATGCAAGCCTGTGTCCGAGCCACCTATAACACCAACGATCTAGCCGGACAGTTCGATCTGCTCTACAGCTTCTGCCAGTTTGAGCTGCGCCATCGCTATCCTGACACACTGCATCTGGAGCTATTCCGAGGCGGCGATGAATGGCCCGCGCCTGGGCCGGAAGGTGAGCCGGTGGTGCTGTACAACAACCTGAGCTCTTTCACGCGCGAGGTTGATGAGGCTTATCGCTTCGGGCCGCGAGTCCATGCTGTTCAGGTGCCACTGAGCAAGATCATCTGTTTTGAGTCTTTGCTACCCGGCGCACTGGATGGGGAAAATGAGTTCATGGTTCTCGGTGGTTATTATCGCGTTACCCGAGTTCGCTGAAGGACGGGACAAGCGGCAGAGCAGTCTCAATGGTCGGCAAATGTCCGGCAATCCACCCAGCGCACCGGGCTGGTCTGCAGCGCCAGAAATAGATCCGGTAAGGCGGCGGCCGCCTTGGGGCCATTATCGTGCCAGCGAATGATCCCCTTGCGCCACAGCAGCATCAGAGTGGTCACCCGATCCGCGACTTGCTGGGTACTCAACCCCGGGCTCATATCCTGACTGTCGATATTCCATAGCACGATCCGTTCGAAAATCTGACCGCTCATCTCGGCGGTGCGCTGCCCCTGGGGAGGGCGAAACCAGGAGAGTTGGGTCACTTCGGGAATGGCATGCAGCAAACGCCGCGACTGACGCAATGCATCACGCCAGTTTTCGAGCTCCGGATAGAGCGCCTCACTCATCCCGTTCGAGGCGACACAGTTCTCGCCGAGCTCTTGGGCTAACGCTTCCGGGGAGGATGACAACCGCTGTGCCAGTGGCTCCCCCTGCAAGAAAAACACCGCATTCTGCCCGGCTTTGCTCAACACTCGAGTGGTTCGCCAGGTACTGCCCCCCGCCATCGTCGGCCCGGCGTCGAAGCTGAGCAAGAATTCACCATCCATCAGTTCATAACCCGTGAACTCATCGCTAGTCAGGGTGGCGATTTCACTACTGGGATGGGGAAACTGCGCCGCCAAGGTTAGTTGCTCCTGCAAATAGCGGGCATGAAATAGCCGGGACTCGGCTAACCAATGTTGCAACCGTGCGGGTACTGCGGGAGGCGAGAGCACCAATTGCCGCAGCTCGGCCACGGTTTTCAGCTGTGGGCAGCTACGACACTCACGGCTGGCGGCCTGAAATGCGGCCAGCAATCGCAACCAGCTCTGGGCACGATAACGGTCGATCGCCAGCATATCGACCTGCGGCAACCCGAGGTGCTGTGGCCACTCATCGGGAGCCACCAACTCACTGCCCATCAGTTCGCTGGCGAAGTTGAGGATCTCCAGCCGCGAGGCGGCATTGAATCCAGGATGACTAGCCAGTGAATCGGGCCAGAGAGTACGATCCAGCGTGGCAATCGGCTCGGCACAGACAGTGACGAGCAAACTACCCAGCAACAACAAAATCCGAACCATCATGCTGCTACCCATCCCTGAATCACCACCGCCAGGCGCCGCAGCCCTATGGTGCGGTGCAAGCGGCCGTTGCCGAGCATAGTACATGGCGCAGATGCAGGGCGCCATGGTGTAGCCGTTGTGGCTCAAGAACCCATGGCAGTAAGAACCTATACTCAAGGTATCGGCGAGGATGAACGGGAGGGCATCATGAGTGATAACTGGCTCATGCCCAAAGGCAGCGATCTGATCGCAGCCGTGCGCTGGCTCAGCGAACAACAGCGCCATGACCGACAGGCCATCGAAGAGGCGAGTCTGCGATTTGATCTCTCGCCATTAGATGAGGAGTTTTTACTGCAGCACTGTCGCGCCCATAACGCCGGCCTGCCGCCATCCGCCGCCGAGAAATAAGCTGCTCAGGAGGGTATGAGCACCGCCCGCAGATGCAACGGCTCGGGACACGGGATCTGCTGGCGTTCCAGAAACGCCATAGCCCCCGCCACATCACTGAAGTAGTGGCGCCTCACCGGGCTTGATTCCTCCCATCCCAGCTCAATAAAGGCTTTTTTCAGACGCATACCCGCAGTGACGTAGAGACAATCCCGAACCGCTGTTTCACTCGCCAGCCAGCGATGAAACAGTTGAAACTCCGGTGGCGCATCATGGGTCGAATACTCCCAGCGCTCCATCAAGGCCAGCAGCACAAGGTACTGCTGAGGAGCGGCGCTCAGCAATGCCATGATGTCGTCGACCTGCTGAATGGCCCCTTCCTTGTTAATCGCTCCGGTGATGTCGATCAACAGCACCGGGGGACAAGCCCAGCATTGCCAGGCACCATGACTCTTGACCATCTTGCCTCCCTGCACCTTGTCGTCATTCAAATGACCGACACCGAATGTGCGATACCTAGCTCAGATAACGGCATCAATCCACACCGCTTGACGAACAAATGCAAAAAATGTGCGCGCAGCCGCATATGACAACCCCTGTCAGCTTCAACACAATCAGTGCGAGATTGTGCGCTTCATTCCGGCCTTGAACCGCAATGAACTGCAGATGAGCGGCGATTACGTCTGGCGCACATCTTGCTGCCCCTTCCCTCGTCACATCATCTATCACGCCGGAGGGTCATGCACCAGGACCCACTCGCACCAATGGAGGAAACCTGCATGGGAAACTGTAGCTGTAAATCTGCTTCACCCGACCGTTATGTCAGCTTCAAGGAAATTGATTGTGATGGCAATGCCCGGGCCGTCATGGCGATGATCCGCAAACACATCGATGATCCGGCCCGCAGCAATGCCTTTTGGGAATATTTCAAAACCAAAGCTGCGGGAGGCTCCGGCCCCCGCCCTGATGAATTGTTTCTGATCCACAGCAATCTAAACCAGATCCGTGAGTTATTCGAGACCTGGGAAGACACAGAAGCTCTGGCTGCACTCGACCTGCTGGAGGTCGAGTGTTGCTAAACATCAGGTTCCGCTAACCCCGCGATCCTAGCCCCAACGTGGCCAGCAGCAAGGACGCCAGATGATAGGGCTGGCGTCCAGTTAACCGGCTGATCTGTTGTCGGCAAGCCATACCGGTGCACAGGATCTGCGCCTCAGGCTCGGCGGCTAGTGCCGGCAGTAACGCCAGCTCGGCCATCGCCAATGAATCAGCCAGATGCTCACGCTCCAGGCCAAAGGTGCCCGCCATGCCACAGCAGGAGGCATCAATAAAGGTAAAATCCAGCTCCGGGATCAGGCGTAGTACCCGCCGCAGTGACTTCATGGCCCCGCTGGCTTTCTGATGACAGTGACCATGCACCAAAACTCGTATCGGCATATTCCGGGGCTGATAGCACACCCGCCCGGCCTGCAGTTCATGGGCCAGAAACTCCTCCAGCAATACCGCCTGCTGCTGTGCCAGATCCGCCACTGGCCCTAACGATAACTGGCGATATTCATCTCGTAACATCAATAGTGCCGAGGGCTCCAAGCCAATGATCGGCAAGCCGCGACGCAGACTCGGCTCCAGCATCGCCAGTAGCGCCTGCGCCTGGGCTCGAGCCGCATCGACATAGCCTTGAGATAACAACATACGGCCACTATCCAGCATGGCGCCAGAACCGGATCCGGGATGGATCACCCGAACCCGATAACCCAACGCCCGCAACAGCAACAGAGCATCGTGCGCCTGCTCCGGAGCGAATTGACTGCTAAGAGTGTCAACCCAGAGCACCAGCTCCCGTAGCGCCGGCTGTCCGTTTAGCGGATCAAACCAGCGCTCGAGTGGTGCAAACGGCGTATCGCTAGGCACCGGCAGCGGAAAAGCGGCAGTGATCCCCAGCCATAGCTCCATCTGCCGAGCCAGCCAGGGTGAGCGATTTCGCCAACGCAGAATGGTTGAGAGCCAAGGAGCATGATGCAGCAATTGCGGGAAGTGGCCGAACAGCCAGGCCCGGGGTGAAAAATGGCGCCGCCGACGCTGCTGGGCCAGATACTCCAACTTGATAGCGGCCATATCCAGGTTGTTCTCGCATTCCCGCTGACATCCCTTGCAGGAGACACAGCTATCCAGCAGTCGCGCTACCTCCGGATCATCCAGCCAATAGTCGGGATCGGGATGATTCAGCGCCTGCTTGAGTTGCGACACCCGGCCACCGGGAGACATGGCAGGATCACTGCGCAGGCGGAAACTTGGGCACATGACTCCGTGACCCGGCTGCTGGCACAGGCCGCTGCGAATACAGACCGCGATCGCCTTGGCAAAATCTCCGCCGTGACGGGGAATATCGGCGTAGGCATCCCCCATCCCCTGATCCTGATAGGCAGACCACTGCAGTTCATGCTTCATTGTCTCATCCTGAAACTTGGTGATTTCAGATGAGATATACAAGAGTGATGCCTAAGATAAGATCAAATAAATCAACAAGATAATAGGTTGCGATCCCCCCATTGTCCGACAAAGCACACAAAGCCAGTCGCGCTAGGAGCACAGTGCTGTCGCTCCCACAGCCGAGCATGAGGGCCAAACACGCTAGAAAAAAATCAGGGGCCGCAGCCCCTGATATCTTCCAACATTCCGTGTGGCCGCACCCAGCCGCCAGAAACTCTAAATAGCCGATCCTGATGATGCTCCATCGACATGGAAGCACACGCTGACTCGCCGTAAACCCATCCATGNAAGAGTAGGCAGAGAAAATCCAAGCAAAACAACACGTTAGACGGTGTTATTAATTCGCTTGCCGCTTAAGGTTCTGTACATGAAGGGCGCTTACGCCTGAATGTCTGTGTGATCTGGTAAATTATGTGCTAACAAGTCTCCCCGACAGACTAAAACTTTCTCATGTCTATCAACAAGGGACTCCACCAAATTTATCATTTTCTTGAATTGAATCTTGTTAGGATTATCTTGGTATGACTTAGTTCTTGGATAGTTTTTAGTTTGTTTTCTATTCAATATTTCTCCTTTGAATTTGTATTTGTATTTGTATTATATGATCCTATATTTATTAGGTTCTACTAACGTAGTATTACAATAATAACCTACTTGTTTGCTTTATTATGGAAAAGACAAGAGCCGCGTCATGCAAGGCGTGTAGGGCTACAAATAGGCTAATTTGGGATGGTCGAAATGAGTCACTTTAAAGGCAAACAGAAACCCATAATTAAACTACCAACTTTTTAAAGGAAAGTCAAGTCAGGTGTAGGCAATGAAAATTGTGTGAGACGTGGATAGAATGCAAAGAAAAACCGCACGACGCCGTATGGCGCAATATGAAGCGATTAGGGCAATCGCTATGCGTGGTACATAGATGGCTATGCTGGCATTGCAATAAAGCTCGCAGATGGCGATTTAGGGTTGTTCTCGTTGATGTTAAATGCTGATCATTGACCTATTCAATATATCACCACGGAAGATTATCAAAAATTGGTCTCATTGGCTCAACCTCTTTGGCTAAAACCTTGGCATCTTGATACACACTTTGCATGGCACTGCCTGAAACTTTGTGGCCGATGCATATTTCAATGATGTCGCTATTTACACCTGTATGTGTTGCATATGTCCTAACGGATTTTCTAAGAGAGTAAAAGCTGCGAAACTCTATTGCATCACCTTCTTTACTTATAATTTCTTGAATTCCTAACTTTTCAGTTATTTCGAGCATGGCTTGGTTCAATTGCAGGGCCGACGCATGATCATTCTTTGCACAAGTTGATCAAGTCTCGATCAGTTGAGCAGCTCCAAACACGATTTTAATTGTACCTTTCGTTGCCAAGCTGNGGCTAACTCTTATACACAACTCCCCACCCTCCTCGGTGGGGATGTTTTTTTCAGAACAAGGGAATTTTTTTCGATTTTAACGATCTGAATTCCGACACTCTCAGCTTTGCCAAGGCTCTATGCTCATCACCGATCCCAACCTTTGGGCTAACACACTCTTTGCACATGCCGAGCTGAATGATCCTCGTCGGACTCGCCGTCTGGTTCGGATCTCCGCCTCCTTGGCTCAAAATGTAGGACAATCCATTATGCAATCGGCCCGCTCTCCCGCTGACATGGAGGCTGCCTATCGCTTCATGCGAAACTCCGCTATCCGTGCGGAACACATAGATGACGCAGGGTTTGCCAGTACAGCCGACATGGCTGCTCAATTCAACATCCTGCTGGCTCTGGAAGATACCACCTCGCTCAATTTCTCCTACCCCTCCATTCGTGATGATTTGGGTCATATCAGCACAAGTCAGCAGGCTCGAGGCCTCCAGGCCCATTCTGTATTGCTCTATGCCCCCGAAGCCGTCCAACTGGTGGGCCTCATCGCCCAGCAGCGCTGGACTCGCGACATCACCACGATGGGGAAGAACCGCCGGGCCACCCAAACGCCATACCAGGCCAAAGAGAGCTACAAATGGGAACAAACATCCCGTCAGATGGCGGAGCGGCTGGGCCCGTTGATGCAGCGAGTCATCAGCGTCTGTGATCGGGAAGCAGACTTGATAGAGTATCTCGCCTACAAGCACCAACAGGGTCAGCGCTTCATCGTTCGCTCAGCCAAGTCCCGTCGTATCGAAGAGGCGGACAGCAAACTGTATGCCTTTGGATGTGAGCTGGCTGTGGCGGGTGAGCGCTCCGTTAACGTGCCGCAGAAAGGTGGACGCAAAGCTCGACAGGTCCAATGTGATATTCGTTATGCACCGGTCACCATCAAAGTCCCCGCCAACAAGCAGGGGGAATCCATTTCGCTCTTCTATGTCAGTTGTGTTGAACAGGGCTCACCGGATGGTTTGAGCTGGCACCTGCTGACCTCAGAGCCGGTGACCAATGCCGAGCAGGCCCAGCAGATA
>NZ_BAAGVN010000073.1:0-10759 GCF_054780855.1 Pseudaeromonas pectinilytica | reverse complement strand
CAACCAAGAGCCCAACAGTGCAAAATCCTGGTTATCGGGTGGGGTGAAAATAGTCAACAACACGTAAAGGGAACAGCGCCCCCCGTAGGCGTATCGGAGGCGCGGGGTGCGAGCAATTCAGTCAGCAATAGTTATGGCTACCGCAGGGGCTTGCGGCCGCCACAGTGCCAGGTGCTATCTCGGTGGAGCTGTTATGGCTGACAGTAACCTTGAGTAATTTGACTTCATACGCTACCTGAGTTTTTCCGTTGGGGAAAATGGATTCACATGGGCGAGCTCACATTTTGACCGCCAATCTGGGGTTTGCCTTTTAACCTGCAAGTTCAATGGCCCCATGCGAGCGATTACGCTGCGCTAATGGCTCCTACAAGAGCTTGGTTTTTTACCCTGAATTCATTTTCAAAATCCCAATCCGTCTGTCGGAGTGAACGCAACGGGTGCGCGTCCAGAATGACCAGCTTCTGGCTTCTGCCATTTGCCCTTCATCACCCAAACTTGAAGCCGTTTGTCGGGCCGGGTGGCGGGGTGAACGCAATCGGGGCGCGGTCAGGATGACCGCAAAAGGGAGCGTCACGCCAGGGATGGCGTGTGGCGACCGGCCGGTGGAGAGAATCCCAGAGCCCGGGGCTTTCCCGACAGTCGGCATAAACCCGGGCCCGGGATTGCCAAGGGGGAGGCCTTTTCCCCCTTGGTCCGCCCCCGCCAACGGCAGGTTGCCAAATCGCCCCAGCCGACAGGGCGGAACCGGACAAACCAGAAATCCGATTTCAATCAGCAACGTGCAGCCGTGATGCCGTCAGCATCCGATCATCCATCACGCGGTAAACGTCGGGCTTCGCCCAACTCAGCCCGACCTACGGTTGAACTCATCACCCAAACTCGAAGCCGTCTGTCGGGCCGGGTCGGGCCGAACGAACCGGCCCGGCCACAGGGACGAGAGCCAGGGAGACAGCCATGTCTCCCTGTCACACCAGCGTCAATTGGCCGTCATATTCCCCCATTAGAGTCAGTACTCCAAAAACAAGAATGGAGTTCCATAATGCGCTCAGGATTGGTTTTATCTGCACTGACAGCGGCCCTGTTGTTAGCAGGGTGTGGCGATGATGACGCCGAAACAAAGGCCCCGCAAAGCGTGGTCAAGATTGGCGTCATCAGTGACGTGCATGTGTTCGATGCGGTCAAGCTGGGCGGGGTGCCGGGTGAGCCGGCCTATGAAGAGGCCATCGGCAAGGATCGCAAGGCCTTCTTGCAGAGCCAGGCCCTGGTGCAGTCGGCGCTGGATCGGCTGGTCGCGGCGGGCAATCAGGTCATTCTCATCACTGGCGATCTGACCAAGGATGGCGAACAGTACTCCCACGAGTGGTTGCGCGAGGCGATTGCCCAGGTGCAGGCCAAGGGCGTCAAGGTGCTGCTGATCCCCGGCAATCACGATATGAACAACCCCTATGGCACCAGCGGCTCCATCTTCCTCGAGCAGAACAGTCTGGGAGCCGAGGTCGGATCCATAGCTCCTTATATGGAGCACACCGACGGTACGCCGCTGTATGACGTGCCACGCTTCGACCGCTTCTATGCCGACTTCGGCTTTGGCGATGCAGTGGCACGGGATGAAAACTCCTTCTCCTATATCGCCGAGCCGGTGCCGGGACTGTGGGTGCTGGCGCTGGATCTGGCTAACAGCTCCTTGCCGCAGGCGACCAGCAACTGGTCCACAGACGCCGGGCTGCAAGACTATCCGCCGACCGGCGGCTCACTGCTGGCGCCGCAACGGGCCCAGACCTGGGCCTGGGTCAAAACCATGGCCGCTCGCGCCAAGGCCGAGGGCAAGGTGCTGCTGACCATGAGCCACTTTGGCGGCATCGAGCACTTTACCGGTCAGAACCTGCTGATCCCCGACTATGTGCTGGATGGCGCGGGCAAGGCCTCCTACCTGCAGGATCTGCAGTATTCGCCCTATGTCGAGACTTTCACTGCCGCCGATGGCAGCACCGGGCAGATCCCCTATCAGACCAGCAGCGAATATGTGTCGCGGGCGCTGGCCGAGGCCGGGGTCAACCTGCTGCTGACGGGTCACTTCCATGCCAACGACATAGCGCGCCGGGATTATGGCAATGGCAACTTCCTGATTGATATCGAGACCGGGGCCACCGTCAGCTATCCCGCCTCCATGCGCCAACTGGTGCTGGATTTGCCGACCAAGACCCTGAGCGTGAATACCGATATCGAGACGGTGCAGGCCGATGTGCCGGCGGCCGGTCTCGAGGAGCTGGTCGATGCCATGGCGGATAATCTGCTGGCGGCTCTGGGGCTGGATGTGCCGGATTCGCTAGCTAACTTGCTGGATGCTCTGCTGCTCAAGCGCCCGCTGTGGAGCCTGATGTGCGACCTCTATCTGGTCGGCCAGGGGCTGGATCCGCAGGCCGATCAAGCGCAAGGGGAGGCGGCCATGCTGGCTGCGCTGCCGAGCGGCGTGACGAAAGACGAGCTGCAGGCAACCACCTTGACCACGCTCATCTCCACCCTGCTCAAGGCCCACTATGCGGGTGATGAGGGCAGCAATCCGGCGCTGGGCGCCAGTCAGCGCTTTGCCATCGGCTGGCTGACCCAGGTCAACGCCACTCAGTTACAGGCGCTGATGACGGCGCAGCTCACCGCCATGCAGTTGCAAGGCCAGGTGCCCGACAGCGTGCTGGCCCAGTTCAGCCAGATGCTGCCCCTGATCGGCCTGGTCGGTTACGGCGTGGTCAATGATCCGACCCCGGATCGCAACGTCCGCATCGACCTGACCACCGGCACCCTGCAAGCCCAGTAACTCCCTCGCAAGCAACCCGACCCACCGACCGGCGGCCCCCGCCGGTCACTCTTTGGCTCTTCACCCTAAATTCATCACCTAAACCATCTGTCGATTTGAAGCAGAGGAAGCGGCTGCACACCGCCTTTGCTCGTCAGACATATAAACCCAAACTCGAAGCCGTCTGTCGGGCCGCCGAATCGGCAGGCTGGCCGATCAGCCAGGATCGGCAACGGGCCAGCCGCCCAGGCCCCAGAACTTGCAAGGCCACATTGCATATTCCGCGATTTACAGCCCCAGCCCGTAGTCGCATAGTGAATGTCCTTATCAAAATGCTATGGGAAACATAAGGATATGTTGAATTCGATCTCGACTCCGGCCAGAACCCTGACCGGGCAGGACTTCAAGACCTTGTCGCTGGCGGCGCTGGGCGGCGCGCTGGAGTTCTATGACTTCATCATCTTCGTCTTCTTCGCCGTCATCATCGGCGATCTCTTTTTCCCGGCGGATATTCCCGACTGGCTGCGCCAGTTCCAGACCTTTGGCATCTTTGCCGCTGGTTATCTGGCGCGGCCGCTGGGCGGCATCATCATGGCGCACTTTGGCGACAAGATTGGCCGCAAGCGCATGTTTACCCTGAGTATCTTCCTGATGGCGGTGCCGACCCTGCTCATCGGCCTGCTGCCCACCTATGCCGCCATCGGCATTGCCGCTCCCATCATGCTGCTGGGACTGCGGATTTTGCAGGGCGCGGCCATCGGCGGCGAAGTGCCGGGGGCCTGGGTGTTTGTTGCCGAGCATGTGCCGGCGGCGCGAGTCGGGCTGGCGTGCGGCATCCTGACCGTGGGTTTGACCGCCGGTATCCTGCTGGGATCCCTGGTGGCCACGGCGATCAACACCCAACTGCCCAAGGAAGAGGTAGTGGTGTGGGGCTGGCGTCTGGCGTTCGTGCTGGGCGGGGTGTTTGGCATCATCGCCATGTATCTGCGCCGCTGGCTCCATGAGACGCCGGTGTTTGCCGAGCTGCAGGCGCGCAAGGCGCTGGCCGCCGAGATGCCGCTCAAGGCGGTGCTGCGGGATCACAAGGCGGCTGTGGTGGTCTCCATGCTGCTGACCTGGCTGCTCTCGGCCGGGATTGTGGTGGTGATCCTGATGACGCCCACCTACCTGCAGAAGGTCTATGCCCTGACGCCGCCCGAGGCACTGCAGGCCAATTCGCTGGCGATTGTGGCGCTGACCCTGGGCTGCATCGTCGCCGGACGGCTGATCGACTGGCTGGGTAGCGGTGTCACCTTTATGGGCGGCTCTGTGCTGCTGGCGCTGACCACCTGGAATTTCTACAGCGGTCTGCAAGGCGGCACCGCCGATCTGTTGCTGCATTATGCCCAGGCGGGATTCTGTGTCGGCATCGTCGGCGCCGTGCCCTATGTGATGGTGAATGCCTTTCCGGCGGCGGTGCGTTTCTCCGGCTTGTCCTTCTCCTATAACGTGGCCTATGCGGTGTTTGGTGGTCTGACACCGATGTTGGTCACCCTGTGGTTGGCCCAGGATGTGCTGGCGCCAGCCTACTATGTGGTCAGCCTGTGCGGGCTGGGCTTTGGCATCGGTGCCTATCTGTGGTGGCGTAAACGCGGTGCGCTGCGCCTGCAAGCCGAAGCGGCCTGATCGACAGAGCTGCGAGTTGTGCCGACACCGCCACCTTCGGGTGGCGGTGTCGTTTGTAGTGGGGCGCTCTGCGGCGAGTTTGCCTCTTCTCACCCGGGATCGGTTGTGTGGCGAGCCGGGCCCGCCCATCTATTGCGATTGCAGCGTTTCGCCATGGATCCGACAAAATGGCGGGTTATGCGGGATAACCTCCGGCTCTGATTATTTTCAATCGAATTAAAACAGTGGCTTAGTGATTGGATGGCTTCTTGCTTAGTCCTGTGCTCATTCATTTAGCAAGAGGGTTATGCAATGGCCAATGTCTACTTTTCATCACCGACCATGGAAAAGAACAAGAAGGTGATTGCGGTTGCCGGTAAGCGGGAAACCGTATTGGGCCTTGCCAAGGCCAACGGCATCAAGATCCCCTGTGACTGTGAGGATGGTCAATGCGGCGCTTGCCTGATCAAGGTGATCCACCTGGATGGCATGCGCATCAAGGCCATGATGCTCACCGACAAAGAGCGGAATGTCTTGAAGTCGCTGGGCAAGCTGCCCGAGCATGAGGAGGAGCGGGCGGCAGTGCAGGATCTGCCACCGACCTACCGTCTGGCCTGCCAGACCATAGTCACCGATGAGGATCTGCTGGTTGAGTTTACCGGCGAGCCCGGCGGCGCCTGAGCGCTCATGTGTGGCGGCGGTCATGGCTGCACAGGCTGCTGATCGCCGGTTGCGGAAGCTGGCTACCTCGAGAGCCAGCTTCTGCCACAGGGTCAGCACCAGTGCTGACCCTGTGTTTTCTCATCCCCAAGATTCTCTTAACCCTGTGGACTTCAGCGCTGACGCGCCTCAGATCACCCCTTGGGCTAACATGGCGTCGGCGACCTTGACGAAGCCGGCGATGTTGGCGCCGTTGACATAACTGATGGAACCATCGGCCCGCTGGCCGTAGCGCACGCAGGCGTCGTGAATATTGCCCATGATGGCCTGCAGCCGCTGGTCGACTTCCTCACGCGACCAGGAGAGGCGCATGGCGTTCTGGCTCATCTCCAGACCTGAGGTGGCGACGCCACCGGCGTTGCTGGCCTTGCCCGGGGCATAGCTGACGCCACTGTGTTCGAACAGGGTGATTGCCTCGAGGGTGCACGGCATATTGGCGCCCTCGACCACACAGCGGACACCGTTCTGCACCAGCGTCTTGGCATCTTCACCGTCCAGCTCGTTTTGGGTGGCACAGGGCAATGCCACATCCACCGGGATGGCCCAGGGGCGTTGCCCCGGCAGAAAGGTGGCACGCACCTGTTGGGCATACTCATCGACCCGGCCATAGCGATGGTTTTTGATTTCCATCAGTATGGCCAACTTCTCTGGCGTGAAACCCGCCTCGTCGTAGACGGTACCGCTGGAGTCGGAGACTGTGATCACCCGGGCACCCAGGGCCATGGCTTTTTCCACCGCGTACTGGGCGACATTGCCGGAACCGGAGACGCTGACCCGCAGGCCCTCAAGATGGCGGCCCTGACGGCTGAGCATCTGGTTGGCGAAGTAGACGGCGCCGTAGCCGGTGGCCTCGGGGCGGATCAGCGAACCGCCGAAGCTGAGTCCCTTACCGGTAAAGACGCAGTCCGCCCGGTTGCTCAGCTTCTTCATCATCCCGGCCATGAAGCCGACTTCGCGGCTACCCACGCCGATATCGCCCGCCGGAATGTCGGTATCGGATCCGATGTGGCGCGATAACTCGGTGATAAACGCCTGGCAAAAGCGCATCACCTCGCCCTGGCTCTTGCCTTTGGGGTCGAAGTCGGAGCCGCCTTTGCCACCGCCCATGGGGAGTGTGGTCAACGAGTTCTTGAAGGTCTGCTCGAAGGCCAGGAACTTGAGGATGGAGAGGTTGACCGACGGGTGGAAACGCAGGCCGCCCTTATAGGGGCCCAGCGCCGAGCTGTGTTGGATCCGGTAGCCGCGATTGACCTGCACTCGTCCGTGATCATCCACCCAGGCGACGCGGAACATCAGCGTGCGCTCCGGCTCGATCAGCCGCTCCAGCAATCCCTGCTCGGTATATTTGGGGTTTGCGGCCAGGAATGGCCACAGACTGCTCAGGACTTCGGTGACGGCTTGCAAATACTCGATTTGACCTGGATTGCGCTCCCGGACGTCGTTCAAGAATGCAGCGACGGATGGTGCGGTTGACGGAAGGTGTGCTGGCATCGGCGGCCCTCTGTTGGCTGTCAAACGACCAGTCTAACCCCATCGAGTGATGAATTGCACTAATACGGTGCGCAATCCAGTGCTTTGCTTGCCTGCGGCCGTGGATGGCCAATCGCCACCGCGATGGCCGGGGCGTGGCGGCGAGAACCTGCCACTTCCGTTTGGCTCAGGCTTGCAGGGTCAGCGCCAGCGCGGCACTGAAGCGCTCCTTGCCATATTGCATCATGGCGTAGAAGTCATCGCGCCGGACCGGTACCTGCATGGCCGAGGCCAGGCGATCCCGGCTGCTGTCCACATCCGGATCATGAAAAAACACAAACTGGGCATCCATGCCGATGAGCACCACCCAGTGCGGGGCCTTGTCGCCGGTCAGCCGCCAGGTACTGATCAGCACCAGGACCGGATGGCCACGCTTCAGCTCCTGCTCCAGCTCTTCCAGACTCGGGCGCCGTACCGTGGGCATGATGCCTGCCTCGGCCAGTTGTTGCTCGAAATCGCTCTGCACCAGCTCCATCACCTGACGCTTGCTGTCACTGCGCACCCCGCGCAGGAAGGGGGTCCGGGTCTGACTGATCCAGACGTTGGGATGCAGGCCGCGGCGATGGGCGGCCAACGCCAGCCCCAGCGCCGAACAGCCGCCGTGGCCCGTGGTCATAAATACCGTGGTGGCTTCGCGCCAGATCTGCACCTCGTGGCGACGGCTCAGGGCAAACTCAGGTTGCAGCGCCGCCTGCGCCATCAGCAGGCAGGCCGGGCCGCAGGTGAACGGCAGGGTCTGGGCGTAGTAGGGGATGGGCAGCAGATGGGGCAGTTGGCCGGGCTGCAACCGTTTTTCCAGGCGTACGCCATCGGCGGCATCATCGTAGTAGTGGGCCAGCACGCGGATCGGCCGATAGCCCTGTGTCAGATAGAGGCGCTTGGCCTCGTCGTTATCCTGCCGCACCTCCAGCCGCAGGGTGAGAGACCCCAGCTCGACCGCCGCCGCTTCACAGGCCGCCAGCAGCTGGTGACCGATACCCTGACCGCGCTGCGCGCTGGCCACCGCCAGCGAGTAGAGGCGCGCCAGGTGAGTGCGATGGTGAAACAGCACCAGGGCATAACCGAGCAGCCGACCGTCCTGCTCGGCGATCAGGGTACGGCTGGTATCGCTCTTGATAAAGCGCCGGAATTGGCGCGCCGAGAGGCGATCGCCGGGAAAGCAGGAGAGTTCCAGCGCCAGCAGCGCTTCCAGATCATCAGGGACAGCAACGCGGATCATGACCATGTCTACCTTCAGCATGGGCGCGAGGAGGGGGCCAGCAGATGTCTGCCCGGTGAGCCGAACGATCAGGGGGTAGGCAGGCCGAAGAGTGAAGCCCATACGACGCCAGATCATAGGCCGATGCGCTTGACGGGTAAAGTGTGACGGGCATAGCATGCTGCTCGGCTGAGAGCCTGTTGTATCCAACGCCCTTCTTTCTTGCTGCAGACTCTACCGCCGGGTCGTATCCGACCTCCCTCCTGCGCCGTGCCGGATACCGTTGCTGTTCAACTTGGAGTCTGTATGGCCAAGTTTCTTATAGTCACGGAAAAAAAATCAGATTGGGCTGCCTATTTTCCCTCGGAAAGCGTCGTCAGCGTGGGCGATTATCTCGACCATCGCAGCGACAAGGCCGCACGCAACACCCAGGTCATCAACCTGTGCCGAACCTATGAATATCAGAGTATCGGCTACTACTGCACCCTGCTGGCCGAAGCCCGCGGTCACCGTATTCTACCCACCCTGCGCACCATCAACGAAATAGCCAATCGCGAGCAGCAGTTGATGGTGATCCATGGCATGAACGAGGCGCTGGATCTGGCCTTTGCCGGTCATCCCTGCGAGAACGTCAATCTGCTGTTCTATTTCGGCCAGACCGACGTGCCGGCGCTGCAGAAAATGGCGCGTCAGCTGTTCGATCAGTACCCGTTGCCGGTGATGGCGGTGCAGTTCCGCCATGGTCCTCATGGCTGGCAGCTGGTCAGCATTGCCCCCTATTCGTTTCATCGCCTGGAAAATGGCCAGCAAGACCGCTTTTCCGCCGCGCTGGAGCGCTTCTCGCGCAAGATCTGGCGCCAGCCGAATCATCACAAGCGCTATCGCTATGACTTGGCGATCCTCATCGATCGGGAGGAGCATATGCCGCCCTCCAACCTGATGGCGATCAAGCGCTTCATCCGCGCCGGTAAGCGGCTGGGGATCAATGTCGAGCTGATCGACAAGGATCAACTCGGTCGGCTCGGTGAGTACGATGCGCTGTTTATCCGCGCCACCACCAATATCGATGATTTCACCTACCAGTTTGCCCGCCGGGCCGAGAAGCTGGGGCTGGTGGTGATCGATGATCCGGCCTCCATCATGTACTGCACCAACAAGGTTTATCTCGCCGAGTTGCTGGAGAAGCACAAGGTGCCGACGCCGAAGACCCGGGTCCTGCGGGCCGGGGAGAAGAACTGGGTGGAGAAGACCATCCACGAGCTGGGGCTGCCCTGCATTTTGAAGCTGCCGGATGGCTCCTTTTCTCGCGGCGTACACAAGGTCAGCACCGCCGAGGAGCTGGAGAGCAAGGCGCTGGCGATGATGAATGACTCGTCGCTGATCCTGGCCCAGGAATATATGTATACCGACTTTGACTGGCGTATCGGCGTGCTGGATCGGCAGCCGTTGTTTGCCTGCAAATACTATATGAGCCAGGGGCATTGGCAGATCTACCAGCACAAGGAGGGGGGCAGCTTCAATGCTGGCGGCTGGGAGACACTGGATGTGATGTCGGTGCCGCGCTGCGTCCGGGAAACCGCGCTGCGGGCGGCCAATCTCATCGGCGATGGTCTGTATGGCGTGGATATCAAACAGCAGGGCAACAAGGCCTATGTCATCGAGATCAACGACAACCCGAACATCGATCGCGGCATCGAGGATCATGTGATGGGAGAGCTGATCTACGAGCGGGTGATGCTGGAGTTTCTGCGCCGCCTGCAGCAGCGCGGACTGTAGCGCCTCTCTTTTCTTTCTCGCCAGATCAACAAGGCGGAGCTTGTGGCTCCGCCTTGTCACTTAAATGGTTCGGACGAGACATCCTCTATCGCCAACTCGCCGTAAACCCTTCCATGGGCTGTCTCTTATACACAACTCCCCACCCTCCTCGGTGGGGATGTTTTTTTCAGAACAAGGGAATTTTTTTCGATTTTAACGATCTCAATTCCGACACTCTCAGCTTTGCCAAGGCTCTATGCTTATCACCGATCCCAACCTTTGGGCTAACACACTCTTTGCACATGCCGAGCTGAATGATCCTCGTCGGACTCGCCGTCTGGTTCAGATCTCCGCCTCCTTGGCTCAAAATGTAGGACAATCCATTATGCAATCGGCCCGCTCTCCCGCAGACATGGAGGCCGCCTATCGCTTCATGCGAAACTCAGCTATCCGTGCAGAGCACATAGTTGATGCAGGGTTTGCCAGTACAGCCGACATGGCTGCTCAATTCAACATCCTGCTGGCTCTGGAAGACACCACCTCGCTCAATTTCTCCTACCCCTCCATTCGTGATGATTTGGGTCATATCAGCACAAGTCAGCAGGCTCGAGGCCTCCAGGCCCATTCTGTATTGCTCTATGCCCCCGAAGCTGTCCAACTGGTGGGCCTCATCGCCCAANTACAAATGGGAACAAACATCCCGTCAGATGGCGGAGCGGCTGGGCCCGTTGATGCAGCGAGTCATCAGCGTCTGTGATCGGGAAGCAGACTTGATAGAGTATCTCGCCTACAAGCACCAACAGGGTCAGCGCTTCATCGTTCGCTCAGCCAAGTCCCGTCGTATCGAAGAGGCGGACAGCAAACTGTATGCCTTTGGATGTGAGCTTGCGGTGGCAGGTGAGCGCTCCGTTAACGTGCCGCAGAAAGGTGGACGCAAAGCCCGACAGGTCCAATGTGATATTCGTTATGCACCGGTCACCATCAAAGTCCCCACCAACAAGCAGGGGGAATCCATTTCGCTCTTCTATGTCAGTTGTATTGAACAGGGCTCACCGGATGGTTTGAGCTGGCACCTGCTGACCTCAGAGCCGGTGACCAATGCCGAGCAGGCCCAGCAGATA
>NZ_BAAGVN010000072.1:0-2921 GCF_054780855.1 Pseudaeromonas pectinilytica | reverse complement strand
CATGGCTACACACTGTCACCACCATGGCTACACACTGTCGCCACCATGGCTACACACTGTCACCACCATGGCTACACACTGTCGCCACAGGGTGACCACATTGCCACCATCATCCTTGCCACACTTTCAACACCTTGTTCCCATAAGGTTGACACCCTGCTGCCACCATCCAACCACACTGTTCACACAGTGGGCCCGCAGCCCGATCTGATCGCACTGACAATTTTTGCTGGTCACAAAGACCCACGCCCCGTTACTCCCGCATCACATTTGGGCGCGACATGTATGACGCAGTGTGTTTGATGATACGACGCAATGTTGGAATGTACGTTGTGCGACGTTAGAAAGAATGTTAATCACACTAGACATAACGTAGTATTATGTTGGTCATTACATTATTTTTTTGCGCCCCAACACAATATCATTAGGAAGAATGTTGCGTGACGTTAGAAAGAACGTAGCGCCGAATGGGGAGTAACGGGGCATGTGACCAGCTAAGGAAGGTGCGAACAAGTTCCTGATATGAGATCATCATGTTCATCCGGAGCGCATCCCAGAGGGACATCATGAGCCATCAACTCGGCGCTGTTCCCTTTACGTGTTGTTCAGAATTTTGACCCCACCAGATAACCAGGATTTCGCACTGTTGGGCTCTTGGTTGTAGACCCGGAACCACGCCAGATAGTTTTTCAGGTAATCCGTCCCAACTCCCTGGAATTTCTGCATCCAGCCCCGCCAACGGCTGACATAGTTGTTTAGTGTCTGGATGTGGTAAACCTCATCCCCAACCCGGTGATGCTCACTCATTATCAACCGCTTATGAATGATGCCCGCGGCTTCTTCGGCTATTTGTATGTAGCTCTGGTTACCATCGGTGCAGAGGATTGAGCCTCGACTTAGCAGGGGTTGTAACGCGGGGGCGATTTGCTGGTAACTCTTGTCCAGTAACACCGCATCCGCTTCATGTTCGTATCGATCCAAAGCAATCAGTGCTGGAACCAAGGGAACTCGACCCTGTCCTTGGCCGCCATGCTTCCGGGGAGGACGGCTTAAGTGGCGAGAACCCTTAAAGGACTCTGGTGTGAACACCTCATCGGCTTCAATGATCCCGCTTAACTTGCTGGCATTGGTGGTCAGAGCATAACGCAAGAACCGATGCCGCCAGCGAAAGGATGTTTTCAGATCAATACCGCATTCACGGGCCGCTTTTCTGAGCGACATGCCTTCACTGAGACAACTAGCATAGCGGGCCCATTTCTCTTTGTGACGCAGGCGAGTCAGAGCCGCACCATGTAACTGATTGAATGTCTTGCCACATTCTTTACAGCGGTAGCGTAGGAGCCCTCGAGATTGCCCCCAATGGATGACATGTTTAGCATGGCAATGAGGGCAAACCGGGAGAGTAGAGTGACGCTCTGACAGTACTTGTCGCAACAGATCTTGTTGCATGTGATGGCGCAGATGCTCTTGTGCTCGTTCCAACTGCAAAGATGACAGCTGGTTAAAGGAGCGAAGCAGTTCAAAAAAACTGTTGGTCTCCATAGTAGGGTACCTCTGCGTAGAGAACCTACGTCAAGTATAGGTCAGGCCCAACACGTAAAGGGAACAGCGCCATCAACTCACCTTCGCCGATAGTGAATTCAGCACTTGCATATTCCCACGCATGGCGATCGCTCAATAACATTCATGCCGATCGGCCTTGTTGATCAAATCCAAAGTCGGATACTCGCTCCCCAACCCGCCGGGCGGGCTTAGGGGGCTGCTGAAAAACGATAACCAACTGGCGATGTTATTCACCCTGGCCAACCTGTTTCGGGTGGACCAGATGATCCGTCAGTGGGAGAGATCTCAGTAAAAACCGGAAATAACGCCAGAAATGGCGAAAAAACGCCCTAAATAGGCTGATTCGAGCTGTTGGTGGGAGATATAATCGGCCCAGATCCGCGAAATTTTAATCAGCGAGTCAGCTTGGGAAGAAATGACCTGCTTATTCGAACCTTCCATAACTAAGGTAAAAGTATTGGTCGTTTCTTTTGTCTCGCCTTTCCATGCTTTTTGAGGTTAATCATATGAATAAAAATGGCTTGGCTTTTCCGTTAGTATATTCATGCTCTGGTTGTTCTAGTGCGGCGCAAATGGCTAATTATCTAGCTCTTCAATTAGATAGGCAGGGTGAGGCCGAAATGTCCTGTATTGCCGGTGTCGGCGGAAATGTAAAAAATTTAGTTCGCCTAGCCAAGTCGGGGCGGCCAATCCTGGCTCTTGATGGATGTCCTCTTGAGTGTGTAAAGAATTGCTTAGCCGTACATAATGTTGTTCCAGCTCAACATATAATGCTAAATGAGCTGGGAGTTAAAAAGCGTGGCGCTGTTCCCTTTACGTGTTGGGGCTAATCTATACTTGCAGTAAGTTCGCTGGACTGAGGTGCCCGCTATGGATACCAACCGTTTTTTTGAACTGCTTCGCTCCTTTACCCAACTGACATCTTTGCAGTTGGAGCGTGCCCAAGAACATCTTCGCTATCACATGCAACAAGACCTCTTGCTACAAGTACTCACCGAGCGCCAGACTGCCCTCCCTGTTTGCCCTCATTGTTATGCCCAGAAGGTCATCCACTGGGGACAATCCCGAGGGCTCTTGCGCTACCGGTGCAAAGAATGTGGCAAAACATTCAATCAGTTACATGGTGCTGCTCTCGCTCGCCTGCGTCATAAGGAAAAATGGGCCCTCTATGCCAACTGCCTGAGTGAAGGCATGTCACTCAGAAGAGCCGCCCACGAATGCCATGTTGACCTAAAAACATCATTCCGCTGGCGGCATCGTTTCTTGCGGTACGCACTGACAACCAATGCCAACAAGTTAAGCGGAATTGTCGAGGCCGATGAAGTCTTTACACCGGAGTCCTTCAAGGGCTCCCGAAC
>NZ_BAAGVN010000071.1:0-2026 GCF_054780855.1 Pseudaeromonas pectinilytica | reverse complement strand
AGAAAGACGCTATAAACGCGGGCAGAAAAATAGTGATCGGCATGATGTTATTGGCCGATCGACATGATGTTATTAGCCACCTGTGTGCAAAAAACAAATTACAACCATGCCTGATGGAGCCTTACCTCTACGAGATATCCCCAGGCCATAGCGAATTAATGACCAGTCTAACCTTCCCCGTACTGCGTGACGGCAAATTCACCGGTGTTGTTGGTGTCGATCTAAACTTACCATTATTCCAGAAACAGGCCGAGGAGTTATCCAAAACGCTTTACGCCGGAACCGCATCGGTACTACTGCTCAGTAGTAAGAAACTCATCGTCAGCAGCAGTCAGCACAAGGATAAATTGGGCAGACCGCTGGATGAATTAGACGGAGATGAAGCAGAAAACTGGAATCGTCTACTAACAAGTGATACGCCGACACTGGTTAACAACCACTTTATCTGGGCTCGCTACCCAATCGAAATTTCCATGGCAGGCCAGACATGGGCCTTGCTGCTATCGGTTCCCCAAGAGCAAGCGACCGCTCAAGCCAACCTGATAGCCAGGGAGCTGCACGAATTGATGAAATATGTAGAGGTGAAACAAATCATCATTGGCATGGTGATCACTTTGGTTGCCATCATACTGCTGGTGATATTGCTCAGTTCAATCGCTAAACCTCTACGCCTTATTACGACTCATGTTGCGGACTTGACCTCTGCAGAGGGCGATTTGACACAAAAAATAGGCGTGAAGATCCATGCAGAACTGATTACTCTCGCCCGTCACCTCAATCTTTTTATATCCAAGCTCCGCGATATCATTGTCGAACTGAAAAAGGTGGGTCATGAAGTGAGTGCCGAGTCCGTTCGTGTAGGTACCATCGCCGATGAGATCCACGACAGTGTCTCGTTGCAACACCGCGAAATTGATAGCGTGGTGACAGCAATGCACGAGATGAGTACAACCGCATCGGATGTTGCTCGTTATGCAGCAGAGGCCGCCACTGAAGCGGAACATGCAACCAAACAAACCGAAGACGCTCAGCAGACACTCTCCCGAACCAAGCAGGAAATTGAATTACTGGCTGCCGAGATGGGCACGGCGAATAAGGCAATCAGCCAGGTAGCTACCAGCAGCGCCAATATCAGCGGCATTTTGGATGTGATACGTGCCATATCAGAACAAACCAATTTGCTAGCCTTGAATGCGGCCATAGAAGCGGCTCGAGCAGGAGACATGGGGCGTGGATTTGCCGTCGTAGCCGACGAGGTAAGGGCCTTGGCGTCGAAGACCAGAGTGTCGACCGATGAAATCGGTACTCTCATCAGTAACTTGCAAAATGAAGTCGCGAATACGCTGGGGATCATTAATTCAGGGGTGGATCGAGCACACACTACCGTACGTAGCTCAGACGAGGCGTATACCAGCTTATTGCACGTCGTGCAGCAGATCCAGGCTATGTATGACCACATTACCCAGGTAGCAACGGCAGCCGAGGAGCAAAGCTCTGTCAGTGAAGAGATCAATATGAATTTGACTCGAATTGGTGATGCCGCAGGGATGCTCACCCAACAAGCAGACCGAGCCAACCAGGGTAGTTCGAGCTTGAAACAACAAGTTCATCATCTGGAAGATCAACTTGGCAAGCTCCGCACTTAACTGAATAAACTGCGCATAAAAAAATCCCGCCTTAAGGCGGGATTTTAAATTTGGTGGGTCGTGCGGGATTCGAACCTGCGACCAATTGATTAAAAGTCAACTGCTCTACCGACTGAGCTAACGACCCATCTTAAAACTTGGTGGTCGCTACTGGGATCGAACCAGTGACCCCCTCCTTGTAAGGGAGGTGCTCTCCCAGCTGAGCTAAGCGACCTGGGACTAACTAGTGGGTTGTGGAAATACTTCAGACCTCGAAGTTATTCCCAACAATACCGTTTTCTTACAACACTACTAAATTGGTGGGTTGTGAAGGGCTCGAACCTTCGACCAATTGATTAAGAGTCAACTGCTCTACCAACTGAGCTAACAACCCATTTAAA
>NZ_BAAGVN010000070.1:0-1530 GCF_054780855.1 Pseudaeromonas pectinilytica | reverse complement strand
CCCCACTTGAGGCGGGCGGCCTCAGCCAGATAACCGCCGTTGCCGGTGGC
This sequence comes from Pseudaeromonas pectinilytica, assembly GCF_054780855.1. Classification (NCBI taxonomy): domain Bacteria; kingdom Pseudomonadati; phylum Pseudomonadota; class Gammaproteobacteria; order Aeromonadales; family Aeromonadaceae; genus Pseudaeromonas; species Pseudaeromonas pectinilytica. The sequence goes on along the minus strand of NZ_BAAGVN010000070.1, from coordinate 1,480 downwards.
ATCAAAAGAAGCGGCGCGCAGCCGAGGCAGCCCAAGCAATAAATAGAAGAGGATCTGGCGCTGAGTCTCGTAAGGGGCATTGGCCAACTCCACCACGAACGGCACCCGCTTGCGCAGGTTGCTGGCGATGGCCAACGGCACAAACACCGACAAGTCACCCTTGCGCGCAAAGTCTTCACCCAGCACATGGCGACAGGTCTGATCCAGACTCTCCAGCCACGGCTTGAGGTTTTCCTCACACCAGACCGAGCCCACAGCAAGGCGAGTCTCTTCACTCATCAGCTCGAAGTCTTTGGGCGCGGTGAAACGGATGATGGGGATATCGGGCTGCATGGCCCGCTCGATCAAGGACCGCTTGATATAGGCACCACCGCCTTGCTTGGGGACGCAGAAATATTCTTCGAGCGCATCCTCTTCGGTGGCCGTGCTCTTGAGTAGCCCGGCTTTCCAATCGTCCTCGGCTGACTGGCTCCACACCATGCCTTTGACCTGGCAGATGCGACGATAAAGCCCCATCCGACAGGCGTCATCCAGCGTGATACGGTGGATAGAAAAGTCTTTTTTCCCAGCGCGACTGTCGTTTATCAGCTGATTAAACAGGTTATCAACGCCACTGTGGGTACTGATTAAACGGACCTTGGCGCCCCACATCGTCAGCGCCATCGCGGCCTTGAGCACTTCGGCCAGACGTTCGTGGAATGCCGCCTCATCGATGGTCACATTGCCTTGCATCCCCCGGAGGTTCGATGGGTTGGATGAGAGCGCCTGCACCTTGAAGCCGGATGAGAAGTAGACCACAAAGGTCAGGATGTCTTTGTCCTCATCGGCAAACACTTCCTCCTGGATATCCCCGGCGGCCTTATTAAACGCCTTGGCCCACATGGCCACAGCATCAATAAACTCGCGGGCCATCTCCTTGTTGGAACCCACATAGAAGTGGTTGCAACCCCCTTCCGACTTGGCCAACGAGGATTTAAGCGTGGCGTCTGCCGCTTCTGCCCAGGTGATCCCCGTCCGCCGTGACTTCTCGGCAATCTTTAAGGGGCTGTCGTCGGCTATCCAAATCTTCTGATACGGCAGCAGAACATCATCCGGGTTGAACTCGGTTCCCAATNGTGTCTTTGGTCAAGCCTGCCTGGGTAACAATCTGCTCGGTCTTGGTCGCTATCTCCTCAGCAAACGCCTGGCGGATCTCTTTCTCCCGCTTATGGCTTTGCATGGCAGTGGACTCCAGACGCTGGGCGGCGAGCATGGCCTCTTTGAGCATGCCCACATCCACTTCGGCATCCGGATCATTGGCCTGGGCCATAAACAGTTTGAACAGTTGGCCGCGCCCCATTTCCAGAATGAGCTTGGTCACCTCGCCCGTCGGCTTATCACCCAGTTGCGCGGTCAACGCGGCGGTGGCCTCACGCATCTGGCGCAGACTGGCCCCCACCTTTTCCACCTGGGTGGCATAGCGATTCAGACCAGAACGGGA